>NZ_LQXP01000012.1:0-97064 GCF_003268405.1 Acinetobacter sp. CFCC 11171
AAATACTTCTGTTAATAACTCATTTGGTAGAAAACTTAGCACGAAGAGCACTGCTCTGAGATTAGACTAAGCAAGTATCCATAACAGTTGTGCTGGCGACAATAGCAAGAGTGAACCACCTGATCCCTTCCCGAACTCAGAAGTGAAACCTCTTAGCGCTGATGGTAGTGTGGGGTTACCCATGTGAGAGTAAGTCATCGCCAGCTCATTATTCGAAACACCCCCTGATATCTCAGGGGGTGTTTTTTTATGTGGGGGAAAATAATAAGAACAATGAAAAACAAAAAATACAGTGACAGCCGGAGTAAAATGAATAACAAATCTAATTATATAGTTAATTTATAAGGCGAATTGTTCCTAATAGAAGAATGAATTAGCTGAATAATGAGTCTAAAAAAGACAAAAAATCGGGCGTTCTCTTCGAAATTATGCTATAAAAAATAAAACGGCATAAAAATTGCTTATAAAGTGCGGTTAATTATAGGGGGAGTTATTAATGAAATTAGCGATGGGGTTAAAGGTTGCCAATTCCTTATCATTAACACCTCAATTACAACAAGCCATTCGTTTATTACAGCTTTCAAGTTTGGAATTGGAACAAGAAATTCAAATCCAACTCGACAGTAATCCTCTATTAGAGAAAGTTGAAGAACAAAATACCGTTGAAAGTTTAAATAGCTTACAAGAACAAGAAAGGGAAAATAAAGACTTAACCAATGAATTAAATGCCGATCATTTGCCTGATGAATTACCAGTGGATACGGAGTGGGATGATGTTTATACGCATCAACCAACAAGTTTAGGCGCTGCTGAATTTGAAGAGCGCGAAGATAATCGGCAGGGTCATCAAAGTTTACAAGCGCATATGCTTGAGCAAGTTAATCTTTTACACTTTTCTATGATCGATAAATTAATTGCGCACTGTATTATCGATGCCTTAGATAACAAAGGTTTTTTAGATTGTGACTTAAATGAAATTACCCAATCAGTTCAGCATCTTTTAGACTCTATGGATTATGAAGAAGAAGTCGAAGATGACGAAGTTTTAGTAGTTTTAAAGCATATTCAGCGTCTAGATCCTGTTGGTGTGGGCTCACGCAATCTTGCCGAATGTTTAATGGTGCAAGTTGAAAATCTTCCTGAGCATGTCGAATATCGATATGAAGCTATTTTATTATTAAAAAATTATGAATTGCTGATTACCAATGAATTACCCAAATTGATTAAGCAAACCGGTTTAAATACGGAGCAGCTCAAACTTGCCATTTCTTTGTTAAAAACCTTAAAAGCGCATCCAGGGCAAGAGTTTGAAGATAAAGATTCAGACTATCAAATTCCAGATGTTGTGGTCTTAAAAAAGAATGAACATTGGTTGGTTCAATTAAATCCTGATGTAATGCCAAAACTACGGGTAAATTCTTTTTATGCCAATATGATCAAGCGTGCAGATCAAAGTGACGATAATCAATATTTACGAAATCAAATGCTTGAAGCTAAGAACTTCATTAAAAGCATTGATGAACGACATAAAACATTATTAAAAGTAGCGACATGTATTGTTGAGCATCAACGAGCGTTCTTTGAACAAGGTCCTGAGGCAATGAAGCCTTTGGTACTACGAGACATTGCCGAAGAAGTCGAACTCCATGAATCCACAGTTTCCCGTGTAACCACAAATAAATATATGCTCACACCACGTGGATTATTTGAGTTGAAATATTTCTTCTCAAGTCATGTTGGAACGTCATCGGGTGGGGAAGCGTCTTCGACTGCAATTCGTGCAAAAATTAAAAAGCTGATTGCAGAAGAAAATACACGTAAGCCTTTGTCTGATAATGCAATTGCAGTTTTGCTTAATGCGGAAGGTATTGATGTTGCTCGTCGTACGGTTGCGAAGTATCGTGAATCGTTACATATTCCATCATCTTCAGAGCGAAAAGTGTTGATCTAAATTTGAAAATCTGACTATTCTAGAGATTCATTATGACGAAATAATGAATCTCTTTTTTATATAAGGAATAGCCGAAATGATCTGATCGTGTAAATGTATGCTTCGCATATTGAGTTGGATAATTCGGCTTGAACTTTTCCAGTCCTGAAAGAAGGTGAGGGATAGAATTATGCAGATTACAATTCGTGGCCACCATTTAACAATTACGCCAGCAATAGAAGAAAATATTCGTCTTAAATTTGCGGAAATGACCAAACATTTAGATCAGGTCAATAGTATGCAAGTCAAACTGACTAAAGATCATCAGGTTGATAAACGTTCAAAAAAAGGTAGTGATAACCATATTGCGGAAGCGATTATACGATTACCTGGGACCGAACTTTTTGCGCAAGCTTGCGCTGATGATATGTATACCTCGATCAAAAAATTGTCTGAAAAATTAAAAAAACAATTGCATAAACATCGAAAAATGCAGCTCATTTATATGCCTTTAACGGTTTAGATTGTACATTGTACAAAAAGAGGTTTTTTATAACCTCTTTTTTTATATATATAATGTATGTGACTAATGAATTATTTTTTAGATTTATAGTAAAATGACGGGTTTTACACCGTTAGTCCTATATGGGGTCTTGTGATGAATAGTGAACAGCTCACTGAAATTTTAAAAGCTGCTTTTCCAGAAGCTGAGGTCGCAGTTAGTGGGCAAGGCGGCAAATTTGATCTACGCATCGTCGATGATCAATTTGAAGGGAAACGTCCTGTTGCTCGTCAACAATCTGTTTATGCACCTTTGAACTCCTACATTGCCAGCGGTGAAGTACATGCAGTAACAATTCGTGTAATGACCAAAGAAGAATGGCGCAAAGCAAGCTTATTCGGAGCTTAATAATTAATGGATAAATTTCTGATTCAGGGCGGTACTAAGCTCGAAGGTGAAGTTCGTATTTCTGGTGCGAAAAATGCTGCATTGCCATTACTCGCTGCAACTATCCTTGCGGATACACCTATTACATTAACCAATGTTCCAAATCTAAAAGATGTGAACACCTTAGTGAAATTGATTGCAGGTTTAGGTGTTCAAATCAGTTATGAAGGTGATACGGTTAAGGCTGATACTTCTAGCTTAGATAACCAATTTGCACCATATGAACTCGTGAAAACCATGCGTGCATCTATTTTGGTGCTTGGCCCGTTATTGGCGCGCTATGGTAGTGCAAAAGTGTCTTTGCCGGGTGGATGTGCAATTGGTTCACGCCCTGTAGATCAACATTTAAAAGCTTTAGAAGCACTTGGTGCTGAAATTGAAGTTGAAGCAGGTTATGTGCATGCCAAAGTGGATGGTCGTCTAAAAGGTGGCGAAGTTGTCTTTGATATGGTCACAGTTGGTGGTACTGAAAATATTCTAACTGCTGCGGTTCTTGCAGACGGTGTAACGACCATTCGTAACGCGGCTCGTGAACCTGAAATTACCGATCTTGCTAATATGTTGATCAAGATGGGTGCAAAAATCGAAGGTTTGGACACTGATACTTTAGTTGTTACTGGTGTTGAAAGCCTACATGGCTGTGAATATGCCGTTGTTGCAGATCGTATCGAGACAGGTTCTTATCTAGCTGCTGCAGCGATCACAGGTGGTAAAATCAAAACTACACATACAGATCCTAACTTGTTGGAGTCTGTGCTAGATAAATTTGAAGAAATGGGCGCGGAAGTTACGCGCGGTGAAGATTGGATTGAACTGGATATGATGGGTAAACGCCCAAAAGCAGTAAGTTTCCAGACTTTACCACACCCAGAATTTCCTACCGATATGCAAGCACAGCTGATGGCGGTGAATGCGATTGGTCGTGGTTTTGCCACAATTTCAGAAACGATTTTTGAAAACCGTTTCATGCATGTACCTGAATTAGCACGTATGGGTGCTAATATTCAGGTTGAAGGTAATGATGCTGTTGTTACAGGTGTAGAGAAATTATCTGCTGCACCGGTGATGGCAACTGATTTACGAGCTTCTTTCTCATTGGTTTTAGCAGCACTTGCCGCTGATGGGGAAACGTTGATTGACCGTATCTATCATATTGACCGTGGTTATGAAGATGTTGAAGCGAAGTTACAAGGTTTAGGTGCCCAAATTAAGCGAGTAAGTTAATGAGCGATATGAGAAACGATGATCCCAATTTTGACGTAATGGGCAATTTTGATCATGGTTTAACTTTAGCATTAAGTAAGGGACGTATCTTAAAAGAAACTTTGCCATTGTTGGAGACAGCTGGCATTAACTTATTGGAAGATCCGGATAAATCTCGTAAGTTAATTTTTCCAACGACCCATAAGCACGTACGTATTTTAATTTTACGTGCTTCTGATGTACCAACTTATGTTGAAAATGGTGCTGCAGATATTGGGGTGGCAGGTAAAGATGTGCTGATGGAACATGGTGCACAAAATGTGTATGAACCATTGGACTTAAAAATTGCCAACTGTAAGTTAATGACGGCTGGTAAAGTCGGCATGGTACGTCCGAAAGGTCGTTTAAAGATTGCAACTAAGTACGTCAATTTAACCCGTCAATATTATGCAAGCTTAGGCGAGCAAGTTGATGTGATCAAACTGTATGGTTCTATGGAACTTGCACCTTTGGTTGGTTTAGGTGATTACATCGTCGATGTTGTGGATACAGGGAACACTTTACGTGCCAATGGTTTAGAGCCTTTGGAAGAAATTTGTAAAGTGTCTTCACGTTTAATCGTGAACAAAGCAAGTTTTAAACGTAAACAAACTTTGTTGAATCCGATTCTTGCACAGCTAGAAAAAGCCGTGGAAGAACGCGAGCAAGTAAAGAAAGCATAATTTGTTGAGTTGCTAACTATGCTGATCAAACCGCTCAAATTTGGGCGGTTTTTTTATGAAAACTGAAAAATAATGATAAAACTGTATTTTCATCAATTTTAACGAAAGTTATTTTCAATAAAACTCCACATGAACACATGCGATAGATGTCCACAAGCTGCTGTAAAACAGGTAAACTAATCTTTTCCAATAGATTACCTTGTGGGTAAATTGATGCGACGTTTATCGACTCAAGATCAAAACTTCAAGCAAGCTTTTGCTGACTTGTTGGCTTTTGAAACTGTGAATGATCCAGAACTTTTAAAAACCGTTGACCAAATCATTGCTGATGTTCGTCAGCATGGTGATGCTCATGTTCTTAAATTGACACAGCAGTTCGATCGACATCCAGCGCATCAATTCTCAGAATTAGAGCTGACACAAGAACAGCTGAAAGCAGCATTTGATGGTTTAAGTTCAGAAGTGCGTGAAGCCTTAGAACTTGCTGCGAACCGTGTTCGTGAATTTCACCAAGCACAAAAGCAAGACGGCTGGACCTATGTTGATGCTCTAGGAAATACGCTTGGTCAAAAAGTCACACCGCTGGACCGTGTGGGTATCTATGTGCCGGGCGGTTTAGCTTCTTATCCGTCTTCTGTATTGATGAATGCTGTACCTGCGCATGTTGCTGGCGTGCCTGAAATTATTATGGTGGTGCCTGCGCCGAATGGTGATTTGAATCCATTGGTTTTGGCAGCAGCTTACTTAGCCGGCGTACACCGTGTATTTACCATTGGCGGCGCGCAAGCGGTTGCAGCATTGGCTTATGGTACAGAAACTATTCCATCTGTGGACAAAATTACTGGCCCGGGCAACCGTTTTGTTGCTGCAGCAAAACGTGCAGTATTTGGTCAAGTCGGTATTGATATGATTGCAGGGCCATCCGAAATTTTGGTCTATGCCGAAGGTCAAAACAATGCTGAATGGCTGGCAATGGATTTATTGTCACAAGCGGAACATGACACTGTGGCTCAAGCGGTATTTATTACGCCAGATGCAGAACTTTTAGATCAAGTTGAGCAATGGATTGAAAAGCATTTAGAAGCGTTACCAAAAGCAGATATTGCGCGAACTTCAATCGAAAACCGCGGCGCATTGGTTTTAGTCAAAGACCGAGCGGAAGGCGCCGAATTGATTAACCAAGTTGCGCCTGAACATTTGATGCTGTGCTTAGATGAAGCACAGGAAATGGCTGAAGATATCCGCCATGCCGGCGCAATCTTCATGGGGCGTTATACACCGGAAGCGATTGGTGATTACTGTGCAGGTCCAAACCACGTGTTGCCTACTTCTGGCACAGCGCGTTTCTCATCACCGCTTGGTGTATATGATTTCCAAAAGCGCTCAAGTTTAATCATGTGTTCTGAAGCTGGCGTGAAAACTTTAGCGAAAACGGCTGATACATTAGCGCAGCAGGAAAATTTAGATGCACATGCGCGTTCAGCACGCTATCGTTATCAGTAATTAAATATAGACTAGGTGAAAAACTTAGTTTTCCAAAACTATAAACCTCTCCCTAACCCTCTCCTGAAAGGAGAGGGGAAATCTCATAAAATGAGTATTCCTCTCCCTGAACTAGCTTTAAGGATTCCTTTAAAGCGAAGTGCAAGAGAGGTTAGGAGAGGGTGAAAAAGAGCAAAATAAAATGCCAAATATTACCTCTGAACAAATGCGTTTTTGGAGCCCTGATGTACGTGAATTAGAACCGTACACACCTGGTGAGCAGCCTAAAATCCAAAATATTTTAAAACTCAATACCAATGAAAATCCGTATCCGCCATCGCCAAAAGTGGTGGAAGCAGTACAAAAAGTGTTGGCAAATTCTGCTGATGTTTTACGTTTATATCCAGATCCAGATGCGTCTGAGTTAAAGCAAGCGATTGCAAAACAGCAGCAAGTACCTGTTGAGCAGGTCTTTGTCGGCAATGGCTCGGACGAAGTGCTGGCGCACATTTTTAAAGCCTTTTTTGTGCAAGAACTGCCGGTTCTGTATCCTGACATTACCTACAGTTTTTATCCGGTATATAGCCAATTTTTTGGTATAGCTGCCAATACTAAAATTTTGCCCCTGAACGATGACTTTGAAATTGTGGTGGATGACTATAAACAACCTAATGGTGGCATCATTATTACCAATCCGAATGCGCCTACGAGTATTGCTTTAGGTTTGTCTGCAATTGAGGAAGTGTTGCAAGCCAATCCGAATTCAGTGGTTGTGATTGATGAGGCGTATGTCGATTTCGGTGCGGAATCTGCTGTGGCTTTGGTTGCGAAATATGAAAACCTTGTGGTTTGTCAAACGACGTCTAAGTCGCGTTCACTTGCCGGTTTGCGCGTTGGTTTCGCGATTGCGCAGCCGCATTTAATCGCAGCGCTTGAAGCGGTAAAAAACAGCTTTAACTCTTATCCGATGGATCGTTTTGCGATTGCAGCAGCCGTGGCGTCATTTGAGGATCAAGCGTATTTTGAAGTGCAAAATGCCAAGGTGATTGCGAGCCGTGAAAAGCTTGTAGAGCAGCTGTCTGAGCTGGGCTTTAAGGTATTGCCGTCTGCGGCAAACTTTATTTTTGCATCATTGCCTAATAAAGATGCAAGTGAGTTGGCTGCTGATTTGCGCGAACGCGGAATTATCGTGCGTTATTTTAATAAGCCGCGGATTAATCAATTCCTTCGTATCACCATTGGTACAGATGAACAAAATCAGCGCCTTGTAGATACTTTGAAAAACGATATTTTGGCTTAATCTTTGCAATCTCCGCGAAATGTAAATCTAGCCTAATCTTCCTTTTTTAAAAGGAAGTTGGGATAGATAGATCAAAAAAGCGATTCAATAGAATCGCTTTTTTGTTATTCAGGTTTATGCCAGGTATTTAACAAATCCAGCATGGCTTCGACTTTATCAAAGCATTCTTGATATTCAGCATCGCAATCTGACGCGATGGTGATTCCGCCGCCTGCCCACAGCGAAACCTGATCTTGGTATTTTTGAATAGAGCGGATCAAAATATTCCAAGAGCCTGTACCATCGTGATTAAAATAACCCATCGAGCCGCAATAGGCGCCGCGCGGGGAGCCTTCAAGTTCTTCAATGATTTGCATCGCACGAATTTTAGGCGCGCCGGTAATCGAACCGCCCGGCAGTGCCGACATCAGAACCTCAAAAGGATTTACATTTGTTTTCAGCACGGCTTCAACTTCACTGACCATGTGATGCACTTGGTTAAAACTTTCAATATCAAAAAGTTTAGGTGTTTTTACAGAACCCGTTTCAGCATAAACACTCAAATCATTACGTAGTAAGTCGACAATCATGACATTCTCGGCCATGTCTTTTTCAGATGATTTTAATCGTTGTTTTGAGTGCGCATCTAAAACTGGATCTTCATAGCGAGGCATCGTGCCTTTGATTGGTTTAGTAATAATCTTGCGTTTAGGCTTAAAATCTATAAAAAGTTCAGGCGAACAACTTAAAATTTCAAAATCATCAATACGTAAGTAGCCTGAATATGGTGCATCAGTCAGTGACCAAAATTCTTGAGCGGTATCTAAGAGTGAACCGTTTGCTTGAGCTGTGAATTCTTGTGTTAAATTAATTTGATAGCAATCACCCGCTTTAATATATTCCTGCACTTGATCAAAGGCTTTCGTGTAGTCTGACTTAGACCATCTTGCAGTACATTTTTGTCTTAATTTAAATTGATTCTGAGTGATCTCTGTTTGAATGAACTGATCAATATAGTCGTAAATCTTAGCTGCAGAATGATCTGAACTATAAAAATACCAACCATCATTCTCTAATTTTAAAAAACTGGAAAATTGTCCTAAAAACAAGCGAGGTTGCGCTTTGGCGTGCAAGGAAATCTGTTGCTGCGCTGCATAATCATAGCTAATAAAACCAGCCCAGCCCCCAGAAAACCCGCTGCCTAAGTTTGAACATAAATCTTGGAAGGCAATATTTTGCAAGGGCTGAGTATCAGATTCCTCATATTGATCTAAATTGGTACGGACATAAGCTTTAAGTTCATCATTCTTCAATTGTTGATATTGATTTGCCAAAAAGCAAATAACAGGTTGGTTTTGATCTTCTAAAAAAATCACATGTGACAAGGGCGCAAGCGCTTGCAAAATTTTTTGAGCACTAACAGTTTGTTTGAGAATAAATTTTTTAAAAGAAATTGGTTTTTGCATCAACAGAAAAATTAACTTTAAAGACTAAAATGGATTTTATACCATTCCTAATTCATTTGGTTTGCAAATACCGTTTATCGGTAAGAATTAGATTGCGACCAACAACAGTTGAACAAATTTCAGCTTGGATATAATTTAATCGAGCGAGCAAACAACTCAAGGAAAGATTTAGCAGTTGTCACAAAATAATATTACAGCTGAATAAATCGAGTGGTTGAAAATCAAAAAAAATAAATACTCTTGGGAGAGTACCGTATGAAAAATTTCACTAAATTAGCTCTAGTTTCTTCAATCGCATTTAGTGCGAATGCTATGGCTATGCAAGCAATGGACGATGCTGCACTTAGTTCAACCACTGGTCAAGATGGTATTAACATCGGGATTGGTATCTCTAAAATTGAAATTGAAAAACTTTTCATTCACGATAACGACGGTTTAACGGATACAGCTAAGGGCGGTACAAGTACTGCTGGTGCGATCGTTATTCAAGGTAACAAGAAAGCTGGTGATCCTTTAGAAAATAAAGGTATCGTTATTGGTGCAAACTATGATAACGGTGGAGCTTATCTTCTACCTTCTCGCAATTTAGCTGATTTACGTATTGATACTGATGCTGGTACTGGTGCAAATGGTGCATTCATTAACATCGCAGCTGATGTTTCTGGTTTAGATATTAAAATTGGTGAAATTGGTGTAACAGCATCTGGTACAGCTGGTACTACAGGCATTCGCCGTGGTGGTAAGCTTGAAGGTACAGATGCAAACTACAATGCAATTTTATCTGGTCTTTCTCTAAAAACTGGACCAATGACTGCTAATGTTCAGTTAGGTGCTGCTCCACAAGGGGCTATGATTAAACTGAGTACAACTATGAAGGGTGGTTTAGAAATTAAAGATCTAGGTATCCTTGATGCATCAACTAAAACCGCTACACGTGAAGCAGGTGAAATCTTTATCGAAAGCATCAAAGTTGCTGATGCTGGTAAAACTGACTTAACAATTAATCAAGATGTTCGTATTTATGGTAAAGAAGGCACAAATAATGGTTATATTCAAATGGTAAGTAACTCTGGTCCAATTGATAATTATGTGAAAGGTGTTCATCTAGGAAGTAAAGACGCTGGTTCAATTGGTGATATCGAAGTTCAAGGTTTACAAACGTTCTACAGCCCAGCTATGGGTGTATATAACCAAGGTTCTGTAATTACAATTTCTAGTAAGTAATTTAGCATAAAAATAAGGCGCGTGTTGATCACGCGCTTTTTTTTACAAAAAAGTGCGGAATGACCCAATAAAGCATAAAAAAATGCTGTTTTTTTATAAAAAAAAAGGTATCTTGCATAATACATGGATGTAGAGCAATAGCTCTAAAAAATAATGAAAAAAGGCACATCATTGCCGATAACTAAAAGTTAGAAGATATGTTAGAGATAGCAGTAGGCTCGGCATTGATGTATTACTTTGCCAAAGAGTCCTTTGATTTAAAAGAAAAGCCAGTCGGAACAGTTCACTATACCGAAACATTGGATTCACGAAATGATTCCTTTACTCGGATGCACCGTGAATCTGTAAAAATTAAACCTGCCATAGAAGATCAATTTCGAGGCATCGTTCGGCAAGCTTATGACTACAGTTGTGGTTCAGCAGCCTTAACCACTTTATTAAATGGTTATGTCGGGACACAGCTAACTGAACAACAGACCATGAATGGTTTGCTGAAATTTGGTGAAACTGAAAAAATCATCGAACGTCGAAGTTTCTCCTTATTAGACATGAAACGTTTTGTCGCTGCTGTGGGGCTAGACAGTGGGGGCTACAAAGGTGAGTTTTCAGATCTAGTTAAGCAAGGTCAGCCTGCGATTGTTCCCATTTCATATGCTGGTTTTAAACATTTTGTGGTTTTTAAAGCCTATAAAGATGGGCGTGTTTATGTTGCAGATCCAGCACTGGGCAATATCAGTTTCGATGAAGTTAGATTCCAAGAAATATGGGAAAACAACACATTATTCTTAATCAACGTTGCGCCTGAGCAACGTAAAAATTTATTAGCTTTGCAAGATTCAGACTTGCGACATGTTGAAGATGCAACCGTCAACCGTTATGCATTGGTTGATATTCAATATCCGCAGTTTTACATGGAAAAAATTGCAGACAAGGCATCTACGATACGACTTGATAAAAACATGAATGAAGAGTCGGAGTCTTATGGTAAATCGAATTACAACTTTCTAAGGCTTTACTACAAGAGTAAATAATTAGATGAAAGCGTATAACAAAGTGTCAGGATTAAAAAAATAACAACGGTGGGAAGGAACATGAATCGTAAATGGATGAACAAAACACTACTAGCCATGAGTATTCAGGTGGTGATGGGGGTTGCCTATGCAGCTGAAGAGCCAAGCCTTGGAGAATATGATCCAGTTGAACAAGAGACAGTCGTAGAAGAGTCTGTATCTCCTGCTACTGTAAACCAAGCTGATAATGCACAAGAAGCTGCTGCCGAGCCTGAAATTGGACAGTATGAATCTGTTGAAGAGCCAGTACAATCTGAGGCACCACAAGTCGAAAGTGCTACTGCCACTGAAAAGGCATCGACAGCACTTCAACAGCAAGAGGGTGATGCGAGTCAAGAAGCTAACTTACAGGAAGTATTTAGCTCGAATGAACGTCAGTATTCATTGATTAAAAAAGGTGAAATATCATCTTTTTACGATATCGATTATACCTATTACCGTGATACTCAACTTGATATGGAAATGGCACAAGGCCAACTTTATCAACTCCGTGTACAAGAGAATGCAACACACTCAATGACCAATACATTTACCGTGCAATACGGTGTAATGGACAATTTGACATTCTCTGCATCTCTGCCTTTAGTAGCGAAAACTGACTTATTAAAAGATACTTCAACCGCGGGTTTAGGGGATATTTCTTTAGGCGCACGTTGGGAACCCTTCCCATTGAAGCAAGGTCGTTTGCCACTGATTTTATTTGGTAATTTATCTACGAAAACAGGTGATAGTCCATACGAAGTCAATGCAGTAAATGATCTAGCAACAGGTAAAGGTTACTATTCGGCAGGTATCGGTGCGAGTACGCGTAAATATATTGACCCTGTTGTGTTGTTTGCATCTGTTTCAGCTAACTATGGTTTCAAAGAAACGGGTTTAAACCAACGTCGTGGTACGCGTGTCATTGAAGAGTTTGAACCGGGAATTAGTGGTGGTTTTGCATTCGGTTTTGCATACTCGTTTAACTACGATGTTTCCCTCACCATGTCATATCAACAAAGTTTCAACACTGGCGCAGAATTTACGTATAGCAGTGGCGAATCCTATTCACCTGCAGACCAAACCAGTTCAACTCTAGCAATTTCTTTAGGTGTACGTGTATCTCCAGATACGATTGTGAACGGTACGGTGGGGCTAGGTTTAACTGAAGATGCACCAGATGTGTCTTTAGGACTTTCTTTCCCGTTAGATATTCTAGGTTTTGGAAAAAAACTTCGTTAAGAGGGCTGTCGTATGCGTAAAATTCGACTCAGCCCACTTTTTAGTGCGATCGTTTTAACGGGCTGTTCTAGTGCTGCTTTTGCACAATTGGGTACCAACCTTTCAGTTGATGTACGGTCACTTGCATTAGGGAATGCAGTAACTGCTGATCCTCCGGGGATTAGTGCCGTGCATTTTAACCCTGCAGCATTAACTAAAATTGAAGGTTTGCAAACCGATATGCAGGGGATCATTGCAAACTTTGATATTCAACGTGAATTTACCGTCCCTGCGGGTTATAACGTCTTTGGTTATTCAGATGACCCAATGGTCTGTAATGATGGCCCTGAAGTAACGGCAGATATTTGTACGGACTTTAAAGATAAGGTTTCTGGTGATGTTGAATATGCATCCCTATATGTACCTGTCTTAAAAAAGATGGTGGATTTTGGTGCTGGCCAACCCATTGCCGCACCAACGATGGGGATTGCCTATAATCCACCAGGTTCTAAAGCAACATTTGCATCCGCCGTTTATGCGCCTTTGATTGCGGGTTTTGGTGCTGAAAATGGCAACCCAGGTAATTTCATGGGGCAACAAGTTGCTCTAGAGCGTATTACTTATCTATCGCCAACTGTGGGTTATCAAGTTAGTGATGAGTTATCGATTGGTGGTGGTGTAGGGATGTCCTATCAAGCCATTGGATTGAAATCAGATCTACGATTTCCCAATGAGTTGATCGGCATGTTAAGGATGATTGATGAAGTCGTCTGTACGCCATTCAAGGAAAATTCGGACATTATTACCGACATCTTGCTATTGGGGATGTGTAATACCGAAGAAGGAATGAATCCATTTGGCAAATTTGGTCAGATGGAATTGGCTTTAGAGCAGTCACTGAGCCCAAGTTATAACTTAGGGGTTTTGTGGGAGCCACGCGAAGATTTTAGTTTTGGTATGGTGTACCAAAGCGCTGCGAAAATGCGCATGAAAGGTCGTTATCGCATTCATAATGCAAAAGCGCCTCAGGAGATGATTAAGGGATTAATGTCATCACCAACAGGTCAAATTTTAGCTGCAATTTTGGGTTTCCCAAATGCCGTGCCTAACTCGGAGTCGGGTTTGGTTTCGATGGATTTTGAATATCCACAGCACGTACAGGCCGGGATCAAATATAAGGTTATGCCTGATTTACAAATTAATTTTGATGTGGGCTGGACCGATTATCGTGCTTGGGACAAATTCCGTTTTGAATTCGACCGTCAAATTTCAGCGCTGAAAATTGCAAAATTATTATCTGAAAATGTGACCGATAATTCTTTGGCCTTACCTTTGAAATTTACATCGCCTTGGAACTGGGGTATTGGTATTGAATATTCTGCAACAGATCGTTTGAAATTACGTGCAGGTTATGAACCAAGGAGTACGTCTATTCCTGATGGTAAGCGAAATACCATGGTCCCGATTAATGGTGCGCAGCTCTTTGGTATGGGGATTGGATATCGTTTTGATGCAGATACGGATTTAGATTTATCAATCGGCTTTTTACGCAGTAAAGATAACATTCCAGCGAATACTAGTAGTCTTGCAAACTTAACCGGTGTGAATAACTTACTTTTAAACCCATATGCTGGACTGAATGTAAAAACCGATACGAAAATCACCATCCTAGGATTAAATTACAGAACTCGTTGGTAGGATAAGCAGACAGAATGAAAAGGATTTTATTCATAAAAACGTTACTTGCACTGTCTGTGGTGCAAGTGTCGTATACCAACGCTGGGGCGTTTCATACCATTATTGGGCCAGATGGGCGCCCAATGGTGGTACAAGTGCAAGAAAAACCAGCAAAGAAACCTAAAGAAAGTCCAACTGCTAAAACGATAGACTCTCAACCTGTACAACAAATTACTCAACCATCCGTAAGCATTAGTCCGTCTCAAACCAAGACACCGATGACACGTCAAACGAGTCCAACAGCACAGGCTGTTGGACCGGTGAATTCTCAACATTTAAGTATACGCGAGCCGGAAAAACGGGATGAAATTAAAGCTGTCACAGTAGATAAAATTAAAGACGTCTCAGGGGATAAAGTTCGCAAATCTGAAAAGTCAGCACAAGCGGCAGATACGACAGCAAAAGTCTTGCCTTCAACCGCATGGACAGAAAAGTTACAGCAATCAGAGCTAACCCAACCTCGTGAAGCGTATCAGTCCAAAGTTCTAGCTGAAAAAGATAAACCTGTCTTCGAGAAAAAGATCCTTGCTGAGAAAGTAGTCAGTACTGATCAATCCGTACGATCTTCAGGTGAAAACTTAGAAAATCATCCTTCAAAACAATCGGCTAAGGCAAAACAAGAGCAAGGCTTTTCGACGATGGCTGGTGAAAAGTATGTCAATAATGAATATCTTGAAGATAAAGAGTTTAACTTAGAAGGCAAAAAGCGCTTTTACACCATGCCCGAAGGCGTTATTGATAGCAAGATGGGGCAAACGCGGATGCAAACCATTGAACGTGAAAAAGGTGTCAGTCGCTCCGTCATTGATAATTTATTTAAACGTAATCAACCCGAAGATACAGGCCCAATCACTTTAGCCACATCATATTATCGGGTGTCACAAGCTGATACCATTCAAGGTTTAGGTCAGCAATGTTTTTCAAATAAAAAAATGAAGAAAGCCAAAGAGCTTGACTTGGCACAAGATATTAACTTATGGCCTCGAGCACCATTGTCGGACGAATTTGACTATGAAGTCGTAAAACTAAAATCACCATTACAAAATATTCGTATACATTCATTTGCATCCAAAGTACAAAATCCTACATTTTATTGGCCATTTGCGGTATTTTTAGACAAAAATGGATGTGTCATGGAAGGCGCAGGTGGATTCAAAAATAACCAAGGTGAAGCGGATCATCTTTACCATGAAAAAATTGAAGGCGTGATTCAAGTGCCTAAAGGTAGCCAGTATTTATTTTTAACGCCTTTAGCAACAGCAATTGACGTCGATGGTCGCGTATTAACCAATCAAGGCCAAATTAAATTAACAGCAATCCGTTAAGGACATAAAAAGAGAATTAGGATGAAAAATAAAATTTTATTACCGTTTGCTTTAACGGCATTGGTTGCAGCGCTCAGTGGCTGTGGCGGTGAAAGTGCAAATGTGAATCCTGAAATTTATGATACCAGTACAACCAATGGTACTTGTAAAAGTAATACCGAAGGCTGTGTTGAGTTCGTTTTAGATTATCCAATTGAAGGTCTGAATTTTAATTGTTCGAGCGACGTTAAAAATACCTACATTACTTTATTTGATCTAAAAGAAGGTGTTTCGACAGGTGCTTGTAAGATTGGCGATACGGTAACTTTCTTTGTCCAAGGTGAAAAATCACGTCGAATTGATTTGGGTAAAGTAGATTTGAAGCAAATTTCCAATGTAGCCAGTGGTACGACACCTCCACGCTTGACCTTATTGGATTTGGCAGCTGGCATCGCGGGTAAACCTGCTGCAACGATTTCAAATACCGACGCAACGGTTAAAGTGGCCATGCGTTTAGCTAAAATTATTCAAGCCTTGGCTTTGAAAAATAACAGCGCAGTTACAGCTACAGATATCCAAGCGGTTTATATCAACAATGTAGATAAAGTATTGATTGATCAAATCACTCGAAATGTCGCGACAGCAGATTTCAGTATCAGTTCAGATACGGAATTTAATGACCTGTTTACACCTTGGCTAGACCTGTCCGAAGTCAGCAATGAAAATGCATTTACCTTAGTTGCAAAACTCATGAATATCTCAACGGCTGCGGTTTACCAGCCAGAGTTTGCGTTGTTTTCAACTGATGGTGTGATTACCAATGCCAGTGGTTCAAATGGACTGGTCGGCTGTGACAAAAATGAATGTTTGCCGACCGATAGTTCAAAAGTCAATTTATTTGGTCATTTCATGTTAATGACGGACCGCCAAGGTATGACGTTTGGTAGTGGTTTACAGTGGAAGGGCAAAGTTGATCAACAGTTGAGTACTATTGGTGGTGTGAATGTCTTGCTCTTGACGCAGGTTCGACCAACACGTTTAACAGCAACGCCACAGGACAATTGGATCGATCCGCTTACCAAGCAAATTGATAAACCTGGCATTCTGGGTTTCCGTTTTGATGCAGAAGAAGCCAACTCTGGCCCTTTGATTATTAAACAAGGGACGCTACTTGCCGACAAAATGGTGGTCGGTACAGGTGGAAGTTTATATAAAACGTTAATGGCTAAAAAAGATGAT
The DNA here is from genome assembly GCF_003268405.1 of Acinetobacter sp. CFCC 11171. Lineage (NCBI taxonomy): Bacteria > Pseudomonadati > Pseudomonadota > Gammaproteobacteria > Moraxellales > Moraxellaceae > Acinetobacter > Acinetobacter sp. CFCC 11171. Next base: position 16,806 of record NZ_LQXP01000012.1, read on the forward strand.
TATGTTCTGACGGCCGATGATAAGAAAAAATTAGGTCTTTGGGAGCAAAACATTAACCAAGTGCAATTTAAAGGCACGATGGATTTATACAAGCTTTATCCGCTGTCGTATTTAGACAAAAAAGTCTTTAAGTCTGTTGAAAATGTTGCTGCTGGACAAAATTATATCTTCCCCTTGTATGCAGATTTAACCTTTAAATTTACCGATACTTCGATTAAAACAGTGAAATTGGGTGTGGTGATTGACCGTAATGGTGATATTCGCACAAATATAAAATCTGGCGTGCCAGATGATGTATTTACTCGTCAAGATAGTCAAATTGTCGATTTGTCTACACATGCGACGGAAGGCTGTAGCGGAAAAGATGTGCTCGATCCACTGTTAATGAAAGATGATAAAGGTGTACAGCAATATCGTATCGGAACGACAACCCGTACCTTTACGCCTGAAGGAAATATCAATCCAAATACCATTTCGATTCGTATGATTTTAGCTGACCCATATTTCCATACCCTTGATGGCGCGCTGATTGGAATGAACTCAAGTGTGAAAACATCTGCGGACACCTCAATGGTTGTGGGCGGTGCTTTAGTGCAGTTACACAATATGATCAATGCCAATGCAGGCACGCGTCCCTCTGGCGTTGCTTTGACGGATTCGGATAATAAAGTGGTGAAGTGGGGGAATAGTTTGGCCAGCTTTAGTTATATTTATAGCTTAAAGAATCCAAATGATACTGCTGCGGCTCAAACGGCGAAGTTAAGCGGTGGTGATATTTCTTTAGATTTGGCTCCTTGTTACACCATCAAGGCAAAATAATCATCAAATATGAGTAAAATAAAAAAGCCCATCTTATGATGGGCTTTTTTAATTAAGAGATCTGTAAATTAACCTGTGTGATCGAGTCGCGTACCAAGGGTTTCGAGATGCATTTCAAACTGACCTGTTTTGCGGTCAGCAAAATAATGCCGCAGCGTTCTTTCCACACTAGGAAAGGCTAAATCATCCCAAGGAATATCTTCTTCGCTAAATAATCGTGATTCAATGGTTTCATCACCCGCACCAAACTCGCCATTGATTAGTTCAGATTTGAACAAGGCATAAATTTGCCCAATACGGGGAATGTTATATATGCAATACAGTTGCTCAATATTGACTTCTGCTTCAGCTTCTTCGCGAGTCTCACGCGCTGCACCTTGCTCCATCGTCTCATAGAGTTCCATATAGCCAGCAGGTAATGTCCACAGCCCATAACGTGGCTCAATCGCACGACGGCAAAGTAAAACTTGATTGTCCCAAACGGCTAAAGCACCACAAATGACTTTAGGATTCACATAATGAATAAACCCACATGCGGTACAAATACGGCGTATCTGATGATCTCCAAGCGGGATCGCTTCTTTTGTTTTTTGTCCGCAGTTTGAGCAAAAGTTCATATTCATCGTCATGGATTGTGTGAACCGTCAGAATAACTTAAAAATAAAACTTTGGCATCATTTCTAACCAGCTTGGCCGAAATTCAGCTATGATGAAAATAAGATAATTATAAGGATGTAATGTGGATGGATGAGGGTTTATTGACTCAGCGATTGCAGCAAAGTTTACGTTTTTCTAAGCGTATTCAACCTGCGCATGCCGCTGTATTGATTGCGATTACCCAAGAAGATAATCCACGTATTTTATTGACCCGCCGCTCACTCTATATGAATAATCATGCAGGTGAAGTGTCCTTTCCCGGTGGCAAACGTGATGCCCAAGACACCAGTAATATCGTGGTGGCGTTAAGAGAAGCTCAAGAAGAAACCGCTCTAAATCCATTTGATGTGCAGCTTTTGGGTGATTTACCGATGCAAAAAGCACGGAATGGGATGTTGGTTAAACCGATCGTGGGATTGATCCCGCCTGACGTAAATTTAATACCTCAACCCACTGAAATTGACCGTATTTTTTTTGCATCATTAAGACAGCTTTTAGAAACACCGCCAACGCCATATGAAGTTCGTTTTGCCCAGCAATCACTATATTTCCCTAGTTTAAGAGTCGAAAACGAAATCGTATGGGGCTTGACTGCACGGATGCTGATTTCCTTATTTCAATATGGTCTGAATTATCAAAAAGAATGGCCTTTTTTATTAAATTCTCCTTCATTTCATTTGGGCCGGGAGCCATAAATCAATTTTAGAAAGTCAAAATAGGATGTTTGATTATGTTGTATAAATTTCAAGGATATAGCCCGAAAGCCACGCATCAACCTTGGGATGGTTGGGTTGCAGAAAATGCAACGGTCATTGGCCAAGTTGAATTAGGCCGAGAAGTGAGTGTCTGGTTCGGAGCCGTCATCCGAGGGGACAATAGTCGTATCAAACTGGGTGATTTTACCAATGTACAAGAAAATGCGGTGCTGCATACCGATGCGGGCATTGAAATGATCATTGGTGATTATGTCACGATTGGGCATCAAGCCATGCTACACGGATGTACCGTAGGTGATAATAGTCTGATCGGAATCAATGCCGTGGTTCTAAATCATGCTGTGATTGGTAAAAATTGCATCATTGGTGCAAATGCTTTAATTCCAGAAGGGAAGGTGATTCCTGATAACTCTGTTGTGATGGGGTCACCGGGTAAAGTTGTTAAGACTTTAGATGAACAAGCGGAAGCACGTCTAAAAATGAGTGCCATGCACTATGCCGCTCATTTTAAACATTTTACTCAACTCGAAGTCGCTGAACTTTAGAACGCTATATATGGCAAGCAAAAGAGCCTCGACGTTTGTCGAGGCTCTTTTTATAGATTAAATACGGAAAGCGCTGTGTCTGAGGTGGAAAATCTCGCGAACTGCGATGGAGTGGAGTATCATATTCAACGTTTTTTAAGATTAAATTTAATTAAGGTTGCGCATGAAATTACTGGCATTGGAAACTGCCAATGAGCAGTGTTCCGTCTCGATTGTAGATGAAACTCAAGAGCTTTATTTTCAACTCGATTTACGGGCAAAAGCGCAGACGCAAACCATTCTCCCAATGATTGAGCAAGGGCTTAATCAAACTGCTATTGAGTTAGCGGATTTAAATGCAATTGCATTTAGTCGTGGGCCTGGCTCATTTAGTGGTGTTCGTATTAATGCAGCGGTAACACAGGCTTTGGCATGGGCCAATGACGTACCTGTTGTTCCAGTCTCGACTTTGCAAGCTTTGGCTCAAGCGGCGCATCGTCTACATGGTTTGACTGAAGTAACAGCAGTCCTTGATGCTCGCATGCAAGAAGTGTATATCGCAAGCTATCAACTCGATGCCAATGGCATTATGCAGGCTGTAGATGAAGAACAACTATTAAGTTACGCAGATGCCACACCACAGATCAAATTTACTGTCGTGGGTTCTGGTAGTGAGCTCATTCAATCAGAACAAACACAATACAAAGACTTAAGTGCAACAGCACAAGATATTGCTACTATTGCCCGCGAAGCGCGCAAAGAAAAGCATGGGTGAGTGCTGAACTTGCATTGCCCGTATATTTACGAGATAACGCCTGGAAGAAAATTTCAGAACAAGGCAAGCCATAATTAGGGTTATATATGGATCTTCTACTGCTGCTCAAAGCGGCAATCATGGGTATTGTTGAAGGTATTACCGAATTTTTACCGATTTCAAGTACAGGGCATTTAATTCTGGCTTCAGAATTAATGAACTTTTGGACCAAAGAAAAAAGTGATGTTTTCGTGATCGCAATTCAAATGGGTGCGATTGCGGCGGTGATTTATGAATACTGGGGCCGCCTGTGGGGCGCAGCAACCGGTATGGTGACTGGTGAAGAAAAAGGTCGCCGTTTAGGTTTTGGCTTAATTCTCGCTTCGATTCCAATCGTGTTGATTGGTTTGACGTTTGGTCAGACGGTGAAAGAGCTGCTGTTCAATAACATTGCGATTGCTATGGGGTTGATTATCGGTGGTTTGATCATTATTTGGATTGAAAAAAATCCACCGCAGGTGCGTGCCAAAGAAGTAGAAGATTTAACCATTAAAGATGCGATTTGGATTGGTTTAATTCAAGTTTTATCTTTAATTCCAGGGACTTCACGTTCAGGTGCAACCATTATTGGTGCTATGTTCTTGGGTGTTTCCCGTAAAGCAGCCACTGAGTTTTCATTCTTTTTGGGTATTCCTGTTATTGTCGGTGCAGGTTTACTGGATTTATATCAAAGCTATGATGTATTTCAAGGCACTCAAGATTGGACTGTGATCGCCGTTGGTTTAATCGTTTCATTTGTCTCTGCATTGATTTTAATTCGTGCGCTTGTCGCTTATGTGGCAAAACGTGATTTTATGATTTTTGCGTGGTATCGAATTGTTTCAGGTTTATTGATTTTATTGTTCGCATTTACAGGCTGGAAATTATGGTAAGCGAAATCCGCTTATACACAGAACAAGAGTTTCATGAGAAAGCACAGCAGTATTCTGCTGTGCTTTCTTCACGTGGTGTATCTGTAAATATTGAATTGATTGAAAAATTAAACGCGCGTTTTTTACGTTTAAACCCTGAACTTAGTTTGTGTGTCGATGCAGATGGTTTGTGGTTAGCGGCCAATGGCATGAAGATGCAACCCGATTGGACAGCAGAAGTTGGACGTTTAAAGCGAGCATCTTTAAAGTCTGAGATGATTGCACGTGCGTGTAATTTGGCTGAAAAGCCACAGCTTGTGGATGCAACCGCAGGGCTAGGGCACGATAGTTTATTGATGGCACATCTGGGTGCGCATGTGACCCTTGTGGAACGTCATCCAATTTTATTTACCCTATTGGAAGACTCACATCAACGCGCGCAGAAAGATGCATTTTTAAGTTCGGTTGTGGCACGAATTGAATTGGTCTTTTCAGATTCGGCAGACTTTTTGAAACATTTGTCGACGACCAATCAAATCTTTGATGTGGTTTATCTCGATCCGATGTTTCCACAGCGAGATCAAAACCAGCAAGCCGTCAAAAAGCAAGCTCAGGTCAAAAAACAAATGCAATTATTGCATTTGCTGTTACCTGAAGATGGTGAGATGGATTTAGGTGATAATTTACTGGATTTAGCACAAAAAATTGCTAAACGTGTCGTGGTTAAACGTCCACGATTGGCGGTTTTTTTAGCGAATCAAGAGCCGCAACATCAGTGGCAAGGTGATGCTTGTCGCTTTGATGCATATTTCCAACATGATCTTGTGACTTAAAATGATATTTGCTTCAATATTGTTCAAAGATTTGTTATATAGTTAAAAAATAGCATTGCTAAAAACGACATCAGGCATAAAATTATTTGTGCAATTAAGCGAGCCAAGGCCACCATTAGAACTCTATGATTGATTTCAAACCCTCCATCAATTTTTGGCATGATTTTAAAAGCAACCAAACTGCGGGGATGTGGTTATTTTTTGGGTCTCGTCGTTCTTTACAAATCGTTCGTCCATCGATTTTACAATTGGTGTTTTGGGGGATTTTAGGTGGTTGTGCTAACAGTTTATTTAGTTGGCTGAGCACGGGGCGTATTGGTGAATTTAACGCTCAAGGTCTTATAAGTTATGCATTGTGGCCATTTATTGCTTTAATTGTGGGGATTTTCCTATCACAACGTGTAAATAATCCACGGTTAATGTTGGTCCCTGCATTGCTTTGGTTGGTGCTTGATACGCACATCATGTTGTTTCAATGTTTGATTCAATATTTGGGAGATCTCGATATTCTCCCATACTTTCTGTATGACTACATTCCAACGTTATTCATTATTCTATTTGTTTGGCAAAGTTTGGCTGTCGTTTGGGTGTTTTCACGTGAGCTGAAATGGCCATGGTGGGAGCGTGCACTGATTATGGGTGCGACGCTATTTACTTTGGTCGTGTGGCAAGTCTCAGTCAAAGATCAGCCGATTTGGAAAGTAGAAGAAGTTCCTCCAAGCTTTGCTGAAGATGCATTTTATGCACAAAGCCGTTTACTCAATAAATCCTTGGATGCAGTGGAATATGGTGAATTTGCCCAATCCCATTGGTACTTCTTAGGGGTGGCAGGTGCGAGTTATCAAGATGTCTTTAAACTGGAAATTGAACGGATTAAAGAACAGTTTGATACACGTTTTGGCACCTATGGGCGTTCGGTTGAGCTGATCAATAACCCTGCAACGCGCACTGAAATTCCGCTGGCATCTAAAACCAGTATGGAGTTGGCGCTGCGTCGTATTGGTCAACAGATGAACCGAGAAAGTGACGTCTTATTTTTATATATGACCTCACATGGTTTACCGAATGTCTTTGAAATGGAAAATGCACCTTTGGATTTGGCGCAAGTCGATCCTAAATGGTTAAAAGAAGCCTTGGATGCATCCGGAATTCGTTGGCGTGTGATTGTCATTTCTTCATGTTATTCAGGCAGTTTTATTCCAGCACTACAAAATGATAATACTTTAATCATTACTGCATCGGCAGCTGATCGACAGTCTTTTGGCTGTTCGAATGAAGCTGAATACACCTATTTTGGTCGTGCGTTCTTTGATCAGGCGATGCGTGAGCAGACCAGTATTCAAGCGGCATTTAATGAAACCAAAGCGACTGTAGCGAAATGGGAAGCCGCGCAAGGTTTCGAACCTTCTGAACCGCAGTGGTCGATGGGGAAAAACATGGCATTAATGTTGCCTCAATTAGAACAACGATTGTTCCCGCCGACAACTACTGCACCGGCTACGACGGTTACGCCTTAAAAGATTAAAAAAGTTTAGGATAAAGATCATGGAATTAGTACAACGAAATACTTGTTTTGCGGGTGAGCAGCGCATTTATCAATTGGATTCTTCAAGTCTAAAGACCACGACAAAGTTTGGTATTTTTCTGCCAGAAGCAGCCTTACAAGGCCAAGCGTGCCCTGCATTGTTTTATTTGGCTGGATTAACCTGTACTGAAGAAACCTTTGCCATTAAAGCGCATGCACAGCGTTTAGCTGCGCAGCTCGGCCTGATTTTAATCAGCCCTGATACTTCTCCACGTGGGGAACAGGTAGCACAAGGTGATCATTGGGATATTGGGCAAGGCGCAGGTTTTTATATTAATGCAACGGAACAACCGTGGGCCGAGCATTATCAAATGGAACGTTTTATCACTGAAGAATTGTACGCGCTAGTGCAGGCAGTATTTCCGCTACAAAAGGGTGCGATTGGCATATTCGGGCATAGTATGGGCGGTCATGGTGCACTAACTTTAGCGTTGAAGCATCCTGACCTGTTCAAATCGGTTTCTGCTTTTGCACCGATTTGTGCGCCAAGTCAGTGTCCATGGGGTGAAAAAGCCTTTAGTCAGTATCTAGGTTCAGATCGTCAGCAGTGGCTTCAGCATGATGCAACAGCCTTAGTTCAATCTAAAGGGGCTTTGTTTAAAGCTATTCTGATTGATCAAGGTATTGATGATCAATTTTATAGCCAGTTAAATCCAGCGTTGTTTAAGCAAGCGTGTGAGCAAGTTGGGCAGCCACTCGAACTGCGTGAACATGTTGGCTATGATCATGGGTATTATTTTATTCAAAGTTTTATGGATGATCATTTGCAATTTCACGCTGTCCAATTGCAAACAGCGGTTCATTAATTCTAAAGCCAGTGGTTAAAAGTGTTGAGGCATAGCTTGCTTTGATATACGTATAAATAAAGCATGGTGATGAGCATTGCCATGCAAATGAATAAATTCGACATACCAAAAAAAATAATTTAGGGTACTTATGCAAAATTCACAAATGGAAACGCCGCTTCCGCCAGAGCTGCCCGTAATGAATCCACCGAGTCTATTTGGTGAGACAGAACAGGCTGATATTTTGGGAAGAAATTATCATTTTAGGTTTAAAGGTAATGCGTCTGAATATTTCGGTATTTGGATCGTGAATATCTTACTGACGATTGTCACGCTTGGACTTTATGCGCCTTGGGCAAAGGTCCGCCGTTTACGTTATTTTTATGGTAATACTTGGGTGTTTCAGCGTCGTTTTGACTTTACCGGTTTGCCTACAAAAATTTTAGTCGGGCGAATCATTGCGCTAGTGGTCTATGGTGGTTTCTCTTTTGCTATAAATTATTCTTGGGAAGCTTTCTTAGCGGGCTTTGTCCTAATCTTCTTTGCGGTTCCTTGGCTTATTCGATCTACGATTCGTTTCCGTGCCCGTAACAGTAAGTTTAGTAATAGCCGATTCTTTTTTTCTGGGACGAATAAAAGCGCGTATTGGTGTTTTGTCAAATGTCTTGCGGTGGTTGTCTTTACCCTCGGTTTGTTTACACCAGTGGCGGTCTGGCTATATAAACGTGAATGTCTGAATCATTTGTATCTGGGTCAGTTGAAATTTAATCTGAATAATACTTGGGGCGATTATATGCGTGCCATGTATGTGCCTTTATTTCTGTTTATGGGCTTTGGTGCATTGCTGGCAGTGATCTTTGCGATACTGTTTGGTAGTTCAGATGGTTTAAATGACGCATCTTATGTCTTCATTATTTTTGGTATGTATTTGATTGGCTATATGTTTATTTGGCCACTCACAGCTGCACGTATTTTTATTACCACTTGGAATAACACCTCGTTGAGCCGCAGTCAGTTTCATACGGACTGTAATCAATGGCGCTATGCATGGATTGTCTTGAGTAATTGGTTGGCTAAAGTGATTAGCCTCGGTTTACTGACACCATGGGCAGTTGTGCGACTATATAAATATCAGACTGAATCCTTACACTTAATGTTGGTCGATGATCCAGACCAATTACAAAATCAAATGCAGCAAGATCACAATGCAATTGCTGAAGAATTATCCGATATTTTTGACCTAGATATTTCCTTATAACGTAGGTGAATTACATGAAAACATCAGTAGTGAATGCAACCTATTATGATGGGAAAGTGTCAAAACCCTTTGTTGCTCAAATCAGCGCAGATGGAGAACATGCTGTGATTGTGCGTTATGGTCAAGACCTAGAACAAACGCAGCATTACACTTATCAAGATATGACGCTGATCGGTGCTTTGGGTGATATTCAGCCAGTGATCGAGTTAAAGGACGATGCTCGTTTGGAGTTTCATCAACCTTTGCCAGAGTGGTTTAATCTCGACGTAAAGTCGCGTTGGCATTCGATTTGGAAGTTAGAACGGTCACCTTCTCTAATCATTTTTAGTGTGATTTTCGTGGTGGCTTTTGCTTTTGTATTGATTAAATGGGGCATACCTGCGGCGTCGCATGTGGTGGCCAATCAACTGCCTGAGACAGCGTTAAAGAGTTGGGGGGATCAGGCGGAAAAATATATTATCGATATGACTGAACCTACAAAATTGCCACAAGCACGTCAAGACAAGTTGAAGCAAGAATATCAACAATTGGTGGCTGAAAATCGTCCTGCGAAGTTGTTATTCCGCGGTGGTGGCAGCATCGGTGCAAATGCATTGGCGATACCCAATAACACCATTATCGTGACAGATGAGTTGGTTAAACTAGCGAAAAATGATTATGAGCTCATAGGTGTGCTTGCACATGAGCAGGGGCATTTAGTTCAACGCCATAGTTTGCAGCAAAGTTTGTCAGGTTTAGGCATCAGTATTATTTTGTTGATGATTACGGGGGATGGCTCTGACATTCTTACCAGTTTACCGGTAGCTGCGGTGGGTGCGAGTTACTCACGAGACTTTGAATCTGAAGCAGATTTATATGCCTTAAAACAACTTTCAAAACATCAAATACCAACTTCGCATTTTGCAAATTTCTTACAACGTATGGAAGATGAAGCTGATGCTGAAACAGCAAAAGAGAAAGATGCCAAAGATGGAACTGCCAAAAATCAGAGATCATGGACAGATTTCTTTGAGTCACACCCAGCGACGAAAGCCCGTATTGATGCAGTTAGAAATTATCAATCACATCAGCATTGAGTAAAAGGCTTTGACAATATGGCGACGTAGACTACGGTTCGCGTTGCCATGTTGCACTGAGTTCTTCTTGTCCCATGCGGATCAAATGATCTAATACCACATGTTCCAATTGATCTAGATTTGTACTTGGATCTTGGGCTGAAATCACCACATCTAAAAATGCAGCTTGTGGTAAAAGACTGACCTCTGCAGAGGGCAGTTGAATCTTGAATGCAGTATTTTCTCCAATGATCTGTTCATTGACTTCAAATTTATGTTTCCAATGATTGACTAGGCGTTTAGCAACACGCGCTGCTTGGGCGGTGGTGATGTGTGTTGAACTTTTCATAGATGCAATTTTATTGTTAAGTCGTCAGTCCTTTAACTTAGCAAAGTAAATAGATGCCCGTTAAGTCTAAAAATGCAACGCTGTGTTTCTATCCCTGAGATCTTTATCCATATTAATCACTGATGTTACGCACGCAAAAAATAATTTTGCATTTTTAAAATGATATTTAAGTCAATTCGACGGAGTCTTACATCTAGGGCTTAAATAAAGGGATTAGCCTTCGGCTGGAGGTACTCTTACGAAACGATGTTTCTCATTAGGCAAAATGAGCAGCGAAGCTTCGCAAGGAAACCATCTTGCAGAGCAATGCTCCTCACCGCAAAACTCGCTCTCTAGCGTCTATTTATTTAAAGTATTGCAAAAAAATTGATGAGAAGTCGTGCTGTCTCAAACAATTGCGGATGACGTTACCGCGTATCGTTCTTTTATTTGAACCAATTTCGCTTCTGATGTTACTGCGTAACATCAGTTAATCCTTGGTTTCTTTATTATAGAGATCTCAATCATCGGCATCGAAAAAACGACTAAGGGCATGGGCAGCGAATAGGGGGACAATTTGCTATAATGCGTCAATCACTCCCTTTTCAAAGCTAGGTTTTTCATGTCCAAGCCATTCTTAATTGCACCTTCAATTTTGTCAGCAGACTTTGCGCGCTTAGGTGAAGAAGTTGAAAATGTTCTAGAAGCAGGTGCAGATGTTGTTCATTTCGATGTCATGGATAATCATTATGTACCGAACTTAACTTTTGGTGCGGGCGTTTGTAAGGCATTGAAAAAATACGGTATTAAAGCACCGATTGATGTGCATCTGATGGTTTCACCAGTAGACCGTATGATTGGTGATTTCTTGGAAGCTGGCGCAGATATCATCACTTTCCACCCAGAGGCGACTGACCATATTGACCGCTCTTTACAGTTAATCAAATCTGGCGGTGCGCAAGCGGGCTTGGTATTTAACCCTGCAACACCTTTGCATTATTTAGACTATGTTTTAGATAAAGTTGACCAAGTCTTGTTGATGAGTGTGAACCCAGGTTTTGGTGGTCAAAAGTTCATTCCAATGACCTTGGAAAAGCTGCGTCAAGCACGAAAAATTATTGATGCTTCAGGTCTTGATATTCGCTTAGAAGTGGATGGTGGTGTTACTCCAGCCAATATTCGTGGCATTGCTGAAGCCGGTGCAGACATGTTTGTTGCAGGTTCAGCGATTTTTGGTAAGCCTGATTATAAAGCTGTGATTGATGACATGCGTTCAGAGTTGGCAAAAGTTCATGCTCAAGAGGCTTAAGCCTTTGGGTATAAGTTATTTCTCACTTGTGGATAACTATATGGATATCTGTGTAGATAACTATATGGATAACTTGGGTGAATTATAAACGATTGTGCATCAATGGTTTAATAATTAGACGTATTAAGTATAAAAAGGACTCAATTGAGTCCTTTTTTTATGGGGGTAAAGTGTTTGAAATGCTGTATGTTTATTAATCTATGGTAAATAATTAATCAGTTTAAAAAATAACTTTTATGTTTTAACTGGAAGATATGCGCTGATTTTTATGACAGCGCAATAAATTTAAAACTGTTGTGAATAACTGCACAATTAATTATGCTGTTAGCAACTATTGAGATACGCTGCGACTGGCAAAACACATCATCGATCGCACTAGATAGTGCTTTTAGATATTTCTGAATGTATCGTTCATGATGGATAAATTGGTCGAGCTGCATGTCATGTTGATACAAATGTCATGTGATTGCATTTGAATCGTAAATAATATCTTCATGGTGTTTCATGCGGATTTCGGCTGAGCCGATCGCGTGATGTTTCTAAAGATGTGTTAATAGGGATATGTTGTCACAGTGCATCATTGGGTTGAATTAGGATACTAAATTGTTCAATTTTTTGCGTAAGCATCTTGGCTTTGCTTGGCTCATGGCGTTTGTCATGGGGTGGAGCAGTGTGGTCAGTGCACAGCAAAATTTTCAACATCAACAAATGATGACTGCGAATGCCCATCTGGCATCAGTTCATGCAGCACATACTGATCCTTCACATTCAAATATAGCAAATTGCCATCAAAATCAGCGGCAAGCTGTTCCAGAGCATGCAGCACATCATGGTAAGCAGACGACACCTGAAGTCATTTCAATGATGGATTGTCATCAATCTTTAGATGCGACATCTGCACTGCAAGATGGTCAGGCGCATCATTCAACGACACAAAGTGCAGACTGTCAGGACTGTACACTCGCACATTGCCAAATCAGTACCTCTTATGTCGATAGCGCCTTGGTCGCATTGCAGACCTTCCATGTGCATCACTATGCAGAACCCCCTCGTTTCATTTTTGCTGGACAGCATTTAAAAGGCTTTTGGCAAGAAATTCTAAGACCTCCGCAAGCTTAACCTGAGTATTAAATACGTTTTTTCGTTATTTTATAAAGGTTAAGTCATGTCTAATTTATTTAAATCAGGCCTCGTGCTCGGGGTATGTCTGCTGTCTCCAACGTGGGCGTTTGCAGCCATTAAAGAATATCATCTGAATATTGATGAAAAGACCATCAATTTGACTGGTAAAGCGGTCAAGAAAATCAGCGTCAATGGTCAGTTTCCAGCACCATTACTGGAGTTTGAAGAAGGCGATGATGCGGTCATCCATGTGCATAATCAGCTCAAAAAACAAAATACCTCGGTGCATTGGCATGGTCTATTGCTGCCCGGTTTAATGGATGGTGTACCCGGTTTTAATGGTTTCAATGAAATACAGCCTGATGGTAGCTTTACTTACAAATTTAAAGTCCGTCAAAGCGGAACCTATTGGTATCACGCGCATTCCAAAGGTCAAGAACAAGACGGATTGTATGGCGCTTTGGTAATTTATCCGAAAGGTAAACAATCACTTGCCGCACATGAACAGACACAACGTGATTATGTGGTCATGCTGTCGGATTTTCATGAATCATCTAGCGCTCAGATTATGGCAAATCTGAAAAAGTCTGCCGAATACTATCAAAATCAGCGTGAAACAGTTTCAGATGTATGGACGCAAATTCAACGAACAGGTTTAAAAAACACTTGGAAAGATCGTTCGATGTGGAATCAGATGCGAATGCTGAAAACGGATTTGTCTGATGTCACGGGTTATACGTTTTTAGTGAATGGCAAAACACCACAGCAAAACTGGACGGGGATGTTTAAGCCCAATGAAAAAGTCAGACTTCGTTTTGTAAATGCTGCGGCCATGTCGTTTTTTGATGTGCGTATTCCTCAGCTCAAAATGACGGTGGTCAGTGCAGACGGCCAAGCGGTCAAGCCGGTCGCTGTGGATGAATTCCGCATCGGTGCTGCAGAAACCTATGATGTGATCGTAGAGCCTAAATCTGCGCATTATCAGATTGAAGCTGAGTCGATTGATCGGACTGGATTTGCGATTGGCACTTTACATGATGAAACGCAGCCTCAGCACTCAGGTATTCATATACCAAAAGCACGGCCACGCGCTTTGCTGACCATGGAAGATATGGGGCATGGTTCAATGTCAGGTATGGACCATAGCAATATGGGACATATGGCTACAGGTTCAACCCAAACTTCAGCAATCCAGCAAGTGAATGCTCATGAGCACAGCGCGCATACTGTCGATCCGTCAAAGATTCAGCCGAATCAAGCACATGATCATGCAGCTATGGGACATGACATGGACCATTCTCCAGTGACTGCACATACTACTATGCAGCATCCAGATATGCATAAACAGAACATGTCTGATTCAGCGCATGCCAATATGGATCATAGTGTGATGGATCATTCATCTATGAACCACTCCTCAATAGATTCATCTATGAAACATGATATGCATACAGCGATGGAGCATGCACAGTCTAAAGGAGAGATGCGGGCAGTTGAAAATTCAGCAACGGTTATGGGTTGGGCCAATGCTTCAACACCTGTCGGTGATAAGGCACTGCAATATAGTGATTTAAAAGCGTTAACCCCGCAGCCTGATACACGTGAACCGACGCAAGACTTGGTCATTCATTTGGGTGGAACTATGGAACGCTATATGTGGACCATGAATGGCAAAAAATTTAGCGAAGCTGAACCACTAAAAGTGAAATATGGTGAGCGAATCCGACTGAAATTTGTCAATGACAGCATGATGGCGCATCCGATGCATTTACATGGCATGTTTATGCAATTGGAAAATGGGCAAGTGTCTTCTGAAATGCCAAATAAACATACGGTGATTGTGCCGCCGGGGAAAACAGTGACGGCTCTGTTAAGGGCCAATGAATTAGGGGAATGGGCGATTCATTGTCACTTGCTGTATCACATGTCTGCAGGGATGATGAATAAACTTGTGGTCGCAAATGTCGCAGAGAATACGAAAACGGCATCTGTACCGCAAAAGGAGGTGTCTCATGCGCATCATTAAACCATGCACATATACGGTACTGAGTTTAGCTTTGGCATCGGTCACTCAAATGACCATGGCGCAAGATGCACATCACAGCATGCCGATGTCAGCTCAACATGAGTCGCATTCCTCACATGATTCGTCGCATCAAGAGATGCAAACAGGGATTGAATCGAGCCAGATAGAACATGCAGAACATGCAGAACATGCAAATGCATCATCTATTGCGTCACGTGCTGCTTCTGCGCAGCATCCTGTTGATCATAAGCGTGAACATGGTGGACAGATTTATCAAGCGACTGAGATAGACAATCGATGGCTCAATAATGCCGATGGCCGTGGAAGTTTAAAGACCGAAATTGAGAGTCGAATCGGGACCGATGAAAATAAGATCTTCATCAAATTACATGCGGATAAAGCAGAATCTCAAGATGCAGATTATGCGGCTCAATTGATGTATAGCCGTATGATCTCCGACTTTTGGGATGCGCAAATTGGTGCGCGTTATCGGGTCGATGAACATCAAGTGACGGACAAAGAACAGTTAGATGCTGTGGTGGGTTTGCATGGTCTGGCACCGTATTTCTTTGAAACCGATGCTTATTTATATCTTGGTGCAGATAAACAGGTCAGTTTTTCTTTAGAAACCGAACGTGATTTGCTGCTGACCCAAAAATTGATTTTAAAACCATATTTGAACCTAGATGTGGTGCTGAGTGATGACTCTGCTTATGCACAAAAAACAGGACTCAGTTCTGTATGGCTAGGGCTAGAAACACGCTATGAAATCAATAAAAAGCTGATGCCCTTTATCGATGTTGCTTACAGCTACGAAAAAGGAAATCAGCATACGGCATGGCAAGCTGAAACTGGAAGTGAAAAACACTGGTGGTATGGCGCAGGCCTTCGTCTGAAGTTCTAATCGGCGAATAGACCAAATAAAGAGGGCATCATCAACTGGTTTTGGTGGTGCCTTTTTTATCTCTGAATCTGTCCTTTGAAAAGATATGCCATGTTTTGGCGCAATTCATCTGCACAAGTTTTTTCCTTAACTGAATAACGCCCTGAATTTGGTCAAAAAATGTAAAGACTGCACTAAAATTCAGCATATTTGCTATACTGAGACAATATTCGGAGGAACGACCTCCCTTACATCTTTGTTCGAAGCCAGTAAGAAAAATCGTCAGGACGACCTGACTCTACTAATATGGAGGAAGGCATCATGGCCTGGGTTGTTCTAGTATTCGCTGGTATTTTTGAAATCGTGTGGGCCTATTCGATGAAGCTCTCAGAAGGCTTTACAAAACTTGGCCCAAGTTTAGTTACTTTATTTTTTATGATCCTGAGCTTTGGTTTGTTGGCCTATGCCATGAAAACGTTGCCTCTGGGAACAGCTTATACCATTTGGACAGGAATCGGCGCGATTGGCTCATTCCTCGTGGGTATTTTTATACTCGGTGAGCCTGCAACTGCCATGCGGATGTTAGCCGCAGTACTGATCATTTCGGGTATAATCTTGATGAAATTATCTTCAAGTTAATATGTTCTAAAGCACAGCGGTCATTGATCCCTGTGCTTTTTTTATGGGTAAAAATATGGCTTGGGTTTTATTAATTGTAGCGGGATTACTTGAGGTGGTTTGGGCCTATTGTATGAAAGTCTCTGAAGGCTTTAGCAAACTGACGCCAAGTATTTTGACCATTATTTTCATGATCGCAAGTTTTGCTTTATTGTCTTATGCAATGAAATCCTTACCGCTGGGTACAGCCTATACAGTGTGGACAGGCATTGGTGCAGTGGGTTCATTTATCCTCGGCATCGTTGTATTGGGTGAGCCTGCAAATGCCATGCGCATGCTAGCTGCGGTACTGATTATTTCAGGACTGGTCTTGATGAAATTATCGTCCTCCTGAATAATGAAGTGCTGCGATTTTGAGCTTGGAGTATCTCATGCAACTTTCTTATCAGTTTTTAGATTCGCCCGTTGGACAACTAAAACTTGTTGCACATGAAACCGCATTGGTGGCCGTTCTTTGGGAAAATGAAAATCCAAATCGTGTGCGATTGGCGGCTTTGGTTGAAGATCTACAACACCCGATTTTGCTCAAAACCGCACAGCAATTAAATGAATATTTTGCGGGTAAAAGACAGCAATTTGACTTGCCGCTAGACTTTGAAGGCACCGCATTTCAGCAACAAATTTGGCAAGCTTTACTGACGATTCCTTTTGGAGAAACTCGCAGCTATAAACAAATTGCAGAGCAGATAGGCAATGTCAAAGCCGTACGTGCTGTCGGTGCAGCCAATGGTAAAAATCCAATTTCAATTATTGCACCCTGTCATCGTGTCGTGGGCGCAAATGGAAAATTAGTGGGTTTTGCGGGTGGTCTAGAAAATAAAGAAATATTGTTAAAAATTGAGAAATTACAATAAAATAGAAAATATACTTATTTAAAATAATGAATCAAATCAATGAATATTTCTCAAATTTTTGCACCCCTCATTTCGACGTTGTGGTGGCTAATTCCATTGTTACTGATTGTGGGGGCAATCAAAGCATTTAAACCTTATTTAAAGGGGAAAATGGGGGAGTTTGCTGTCGCCGTTCATGTCAAACTTTATTTGAAAGACCATTATATATTGTTAAATGATTTGACCTTACCAGATGGCGAAGGAGCTACAACTCAAATTGATCATCTTCTGTTAAGCCCATTTGGTGTGTTTGTGATTGAAACTAAAAACTATAAGGGCTGGATTTTTGGGAGCGAGAGACAAAAACAATGGACGCAAAAGATTTATAAAAAAAAGTTTTAAATTTCAAAATCCAATTCACCAAAATTATAAACATATGAAAGTGTTAGAACAGGTGTTGAGCGATATTGTGGATAAAGACAATATGCATTCTGTGATTGTTTTTATGCCTGAAGCAGTGTTTAAAACAGAGATGCCGTCGAATGTATTTCGGGGTACAGCGTGGGTGGACTATGTTCAAACCTTTCAGCAACCCGTGGTCTCTGAAATGAAACTTAAACGAATACAGTTGCGTTTAGAAAAAGAAATTTTAGAAAAATCGTGGAAAACAAATCGACAGCACGTTGAAGATTTAAATCAACGGCATAATTCATAAACTTCCTGTATGCTGTGGATTGTGAACAGTATCTGACTGATAAAAATAGACGGACAATAACAATGAACGACACGCTTCAACATCTTTATGAATCGACTTTAGATCATCCTGAGCAATACCAAGACTTTTATCAGCAACTTTTAGCCAGCCAAGTATATTGTTTGGGTGAGCGTGATACAGAGCAGCATTTACATTTTCAATTGATGGAAACGGAGCAAGGCGAGTAAGCCATTCCATTTTTTCTGAGTCTTGCGATGCTTCAACAGGATGTTGGTGCAGATGCAGAGTTTGTCATGATCAGTGCTGAAAAATTATTTGCGATTACCAAAGGCGCAAGCTTGGTGATGAACCCGACTTCGGAACATCCTAAAGAGTTCTTGGCAGATGAGATCGACGCAATTTTAGAGTTTGCCAAACAACAAAGCCTTTGAGCACTGTAGGTATAATCAAAGGCTCTGCGGCTACGCTTAGATAGGTGTTTTCACACTTTTTCGTTTTCATATTGGGCGATGTGCTTTAAAACTTACATACCGGCTTTGAGTTTTTGCACGATTTCATCAAGTGGTTTGACACGTTTTACTTCATCCCAAAGGACTTTGGCTTCTGGATAGTGCTTCGACATCATGCCGAGCCATTGTTTATAACGACCGACCATATTCATTTCTTTTTTATACGAGCCATTTAAGAAACGAATTTGTAAGCCAAGCAGTTCATGCCATGTAATCAGCGGCTCATCGGTATTACGACGGATACACTGTGTAATGTCAGGAGTGGTCACCGCAGCACGACCAATCATTAGGTCTTCACAACCGGATTCGAGTTGGCACTGTTTGGCATCGGCATTATTCCAAATTTCACCGTTGGCAATCACATTGATTTTCAATGCTTTACGAATGGGTTGCAACTGATCCCAAAAGGCAGGCGGGGTATAACCATCGGCTTTGGTTCGCGCATGGACTGTAACCCATGCAGCTCCAGCATCTTCGATGGCATGCGCATTTTCCATAGTGAAGTTACGGTCCATATAACCCAAACGCATTTTTGCTGATACAGGAATATGACTCGGAACAGCATCACGCACAGCTTTGACTAACTCATACACCACTTCAGGCTCATCCAGCAGAACTGAACCACCACGGTGGCGGTTGACGGTTTTTGCAGGACAACCAAAGTTCATATCAATCGCAGGGGCACCAAGTTCTACCGCGCGTACAGCATTTGCCGCGAGCATAGTGGGATTGTTACCTAAGAACTGCACATGAACCGGTGTTCCTGCTGCAGTTTTGCCTGCATTGTTTAGTTCAGGACAATAGCTATGATAAATATGATCGGGCAGGACAGAGTCCGTGACACGGATAAACTCGGTTACACACCAGTCAAAACTCCCCACATGCGTCAACACATCTCGCATAATTGGGTCGGTTAAGCCTTCCATCGGCGCAAGAACAAGTTTCACGGTCACACAGCCAAAAATTGAAAAACGGAGTTATACGTGGTTTTGAAAGGGATGTCTAGGTTTTGTGCTTATGGTGATGCGGAATACGAAATGACAAGATTTTATGTAACTATTTGGTGAAATTAGGACCAAAGTCTTAAAGTGTTGACTGACATAAAACTTTAACAATAAAATGAGTAAATACATATGGATAGTAATAATAAGAAGATGGCTTGTACTGTTGTTTTTTAATGGAATCAACAACATATACTGTGCTTGAATCTTTTAAGATTTCATGTATGATGGCTGCAACTAGAAAAAAAGTATTGTTTCGTAAATTTTCTTTAAGTATCGCAGTGTTAGTCATAATCCTTCGTTTTTTACAGAAATGAAGTTCAATTCTTTATTATTTTCCAAGTTATAGTCAGTCATCATCCAATGGCTAAATCAATAAATTAATAGGTATTATTATGTCTAATACAGTTACTGGTACAGTTAAATGGTTCAACGAAACTAAAGGTTTCGGTTTTATTGCACAAGACAACGGTCCTGACGTTTTTGCTCACTTCAGCGAAATCACTGGTTCTGGCTTCAAAACTTTGCAAGAAGGCCAAAAGGTTTCTTTCAGCATCGCTCAAGGTCAAAAAGGCCCGAATGCTGTAAACATCGTTGCTCTATAATTTAGACGTAATGAAAAAAAGCGCTGTATAGCGCTTTTTTTATGCCTGTTGTTTTTATGTGAATAATCAAGCTATAAAAAAAGAGAGCCGTAGCTCCCTTCGTAATAAAACTTACTTCTTTATAAAACTTAAAATCGTTTCATCGTCGACTTAGCGGCCCAAAACCATTTCTAAAATAAACTTAGATCCAATAAAGCCGACTGCCAAAAGACAAAAACCAATAATGGTAAAGCGAATAGCTTTTTGACCACGCCAGCCAAATCGATAGTGTCCAATAAGCAAAGCTCCATAGACGAACCATGAAATAATGCTAAAGGCTGTTTTATGCGCCAAATGCTGTGCAAAGAAGTTATCGATGGTGAAGAAACCAAACCCAAGCGCCACGGTCAGTAGTGCAAATCCAGCAATCAATAAATCAAATAGTAAAGATTCCATGGCTTGGAAGGATGGAAGTAGGCTCACCCATACACGTTTTTTCTGTTTGTTTTTCAGTTCACGGTCTTGTAAACGCAAAATAACCGCTTGAATAGTTGCCATCAGCAGGACTGCATACGCGGAAAGTGACAAAATAATATGGATGTCTAAACCCAGTGAATGTTGTTCTATAAATTGATTTTGTCGACTAAATGCAAAGCCCAAAATCAACCCCGTCGCTGCCACAGGAATGCCCAGCAGGTTCATCGCAAGCACAGGTCGATAGGTACTAAATAACACACTGAGCAATAGCATGAGACCTGAAGTAAATGACATCAGGTTGAACACGTCATAGTTCACACCCATAGGCGTCAACATGTCGTTATATAAAACACCTGCATGCAATAACATGCCTAAACCAAGTACAACACCAATAAACCAATGGTTCGGCGCACGTTTAGACATTAAATGGCTGAATAAATACCAAAAAGACGTGGTATAAGCGATTAATGCTAGGATCGTGTAAACCAAGGGGAGACTGATCATGTCAAACCTTTTTCAGGATGTTGAATATTCATTTATATAAATTCTGCAAGAACTAAAGTATCCTATAGCATTCTATGCATAAATTTTCTATTTTAAGAAACAATTTTTTGCTCATGGCTATTTTAAGCGGATTTTGCAATGTTTGATACCTTAACAGAACGACTCACGCAGAGTTTAAGAAATGTTACTGGCTCAGGGCAGCTAACCGAAGACAATATTAAAGATACGTTACGCGAAGTACGTATGGCACTTCTTGAAGCCGATGTTGCGTTACCTGTAACTCGTGAATTCATCGCGAAAGTTAAGGAAGAAGCATTGGGCCAAGAAGTGATGACTCAGTTATCACCGGGGCAGGCTTTCGTCAAAATCGTTCATGACGAATTGACCAAAATGATGGGTGAGGCGAATGAAAGCCTAGACCTAGCGGCAAAACCACCAGTTGTTGTGCTTCTTGCAGGTTTACAAGGTGCGGGTAAAACTACTACTGCGGCAAAACTTGCACGTTTCTTACAAGAACGTCAAAAGAAAAAAGTAGCAATGGTGTCTGCCGACGTTTATCGTCCAGCAGCGATTAAACAGCTACAAACAGTTGCAGGTGAAGTTGGCGCGATTTTCTTTGAATCAAGCGCAGACGAAAAACCGATTACCATCGCAAATCGTGCGATTGAGCAAGCAAAAATTCAATTTGCTGATGTCTTGATTGTCGATACAGCAGGTCGTTTACATGTAGACGACGAAATGATGGATGAAATTAAAGAGCTACATGCAGCAATTAAGCCAACTGAAACATTGTTCGTGGTTGATGCCATGACTGGTCAGGATGCGGCGAATACTGCAAAAGCCTTTAACGATGCCTTGCCTTTGACGGGTGTGATCCTGACAAAAACAGATGGTGATGCACGTGGTGGTGCGGCACTTTCTGTTCGTGCCATTACTGGCAAGCCAATTAAATTCTTGGGTATGGGTGAAAAACTCGATGCCCTAGAGCCATTCCATCCTGAACGTATCGCACAGCGTATTTTGGGTATGGGTGACGTACTTTCTTTGGTCGAAGAAGTTGAACGTAAAATCGACAAAGAAAAAGCCGAAAAAATGGCGAAAAAACTGCAAAAAGGCGGTAGCTTCAACTTTGAAGATATGCTGATGCAGTTTGAACAAATGAACAAAATGGGCGGCATGATGGGCTTCTTGGATAAACTTCCAGGCATGAGCAACTCAGGGATTCAAGATGCAATTGCACAAGCAAATCCTGAAAAGCAAGTGAAGAAAATGGAAGCGATTATTCAATCGATGACCATTAAAGAACGTCGTAACCCAGACTTGATGAATCCAAGCCGTAAAAAACGTATTGCAGCAGGCTGTGGTATGGATGTTGCGGAAGTGAACAAACTCATCAAACAACATGCGCAAATGGCGAAAATGATGAAGAAATTTGCCAACCCAACGGGTATGGCAAAAATGATGAAATCATTGGGCAATATGCAAAAACAATTTGGCGGCGGTGGCATGGGTCCATTGTTCGGCAGCAAAGATCCGAAGTAATTTGGACTTAAAAAAGGGCGCATTCAGCGCCTTTTTTTATGGCTGTAATTTGATGAAACCGTGCGCTCAAGCAAAGTGGTAGAGTGCATTTGATAGCAAGTGATGAAATAAAGGATTTGTTGACCACTACAAAAAAAGCTCCTACTCTATTTTAGTAAAGGGCTACATATAAAACACTTAGGTAGTTAGATGGAAAGTTATGATTGCTGGATTACAGTATATTCTTGTATTTATTCAATTTTAATAATTTCTTTAAGCTTGAATTCTATCTTTTTTATTAAGGATAAGATTAATAAAGTTTTGGCTTTTTTTGCCTTTACTGGTCTTTACTCTTTTATTCTAAGTTACTTTTTTAGTTATGCTTATATTGGGTATATAGAGCAAGAGCCAATGGCCAGATTTATTTATGAAGGTTTTAGATCATATCTATTCTTTGGAAACATATATATAGTTTTTAGTGTCTTCATTTTTATTACATTGTTGATCAGACTTTTTATAAATAAAATAAAAAAGCCCCTATATAAGTAGGGGCTTTGGTTCATTCGTAGTGATAGCGACAAGCAATTATCGTTATCTCTGCGTCTGTTACTGCATAAACTAGCCTATGCTGTTCATCTATCCTTCTGCTCCAGAATCCCGATAAATCACCGAGTAAAGCTTCGGGTTTTCCAATACCTTCAAAGGGTGTACGTTGACATTCCTTTATAAGGTTATTGATTCGCTTGAGAGTCTTTTTATCTTGGCTTTGCCAATATACATAATCATCCCAAGCTGAAAGGGTAAAGCTAGTCTTCCTTTTCATCTAAAAGTTCTCTTTCGATTGCTTTAGATGCACGGAACTCTGCAATTGAGTTTGCAAGGTGTGCTACATTCTTTGGAGAAGACATTAAGTGCAATGTCTCCATTACACTGTTGTAATAGTCTTGACCCATCACAACGGCATGTTGACCCTCTTTGCGAGTAATAATAGCTACATCTGCATCTTCAATTACAGTATCTAAAACGGATTTTAAATTCTGGCGTGCATCAGTGTATGTAAATACTTGCATGTCTTGCATTTCCTAATTAAATATTTAGCCTTAAACAATATATGGTCACTTCATTGATCTAGCATTAGTTGGTTGGCACATTGGCTCATAGATTTGCTATAGATACTTTATATGGACACTTAAATTTCAAATTGGCTGTTTTGGGTGATGTCTGCAAAAAAAACATGATTTTGTACAATATTTTGTACAACTTAAATGTACAGGATACTGTACATTATGTAAAGTAGAAATAAAAAATCGGCCATTTTTACGTTCTATAGAATAAGAATTCCTTTAATTTTTAGGTTCATACCTATGAAAAATATAGCCAAAACAAACTGAACAACAATTTTTAGAATTGGAAATTTATTTCTTAAAGACATTAATATCTTGTTACTTGTTAGAAGTTCAAATTTCACATATATACAAAATTACTGATTTAAGCGCCGATCAATGGTTTGATTTTGCAGAATCTCCTACTTAAATCTTAAGAGAAATTTTACATTTAGATCCTTTTATTTTGAGGGGGAGTATCTTGTCGAGCTAAATTACGTTCAGTTACACCAGCCGATAAATACCGAACTGAGCTACATCATTACAAAAACATGCCAAATTGACATTGAGACCGTGTTGATGACAGGCCTAAAACAGAGGTAAAAGTTTGCCTAACTGCAAATTGAAAGCTTTACCCCAAATAAGCATCAAATAATGAATACACCTCATACGCCAGAGAGCCAAAACATCTATCTGATTCATGCTCATCAGGCTTCCCCTAATGAGTATTAGTTTCCTTATTGAGACAAAAGCAGCAAGGGGTAGGACATTATTCTTGGCGCATTGATATGGCAAATGCAGTACAACCAGATTTTGACGATTGTTAGAAGTTTATTTCCCTGCAAATACCTAAGCTCGATGAAAATAAAATTATTATTGCGCACAGTTTGGGTTGTCTGACAGTGCTGCATTGTTTGACAGCGCATTTCAGCCAGCGGTAAGGCAAGATTTAAGCGGACATTTTTATTTCTGGATTTGTGTATTCCTTTAATTTTTTTCTGAATTAGGCAGCTTTATTTAAAAATGCAAATTGAACCGTCATATGCTGCATCAGCATTTGCCATTGGCCGTGCGCATGCTGTCCAGTGATGATCCTTTTGTTCCGCCACCGTTCACGCTGAAGTTATCAATAGTGATCCAAAGGTAGAACACTGAAGGGAAAATACAGGACTTTTATGGCTTCATAATGTTTCCAGAATTGCTGGATATTTTGAATCAGCTCATGAAAGTGTTCTAGCAAATAGTCAAGTTTTGCAAAAATTCACAATTGTTTACCCTCAATCTCTAATTTTTATTTCAGACTGAATTCAAAAAGAGGAATGGAGTATGAAATGGCGCAAGTAATTGTGGTGCATGGCTATACCGCGAGCCCTGAAGAGAATTGGTTTCCGTGGATCGCGCAAAAGGCAAAAAAAGCGGGCGTCAGCCTAAAGGTGCTTCGGCTTGATCCATCCGAAACACCCGTCTTAAATGTGTGGATGAAGCAAATGGATGCGCAGATTGACGCATTAAATGAAAACTCTATATTAATTGCCCATAGTTTGGGGTGTATCGCTGCACTGCATTATCTGTCGCAAAAACTGCAGCATCAGAACATAAAAGCTCTTGTGCTTGCGGCCGGTTTTAATGGCCGCTTGGGACGTCTAGAGCAGGTGAATCCTTTTATTGATGCAGCTAAAATAGATTTTGACTTGCTAAAACAGCAGGTTGAGCATCGGGTAGTGATCTATTCAAAAGGCGATGAGCGAGTGCAACCCGAATTCAGCTTGGCTCAGGCAAAAAGCCTAGATGCACAGGTGATTGAAGCGCGTCATCAGGGGCATTTTATTGACTCTGAAGGCTGTACCGAATTGCCCGAAGTCTGGGATGCTGTGGAGCCGTATTTGATCCGGGCTTAATCTACGGTTGTTGGCCAATATAGCTTTGCAGGCCTTTTAAAAGCAGATCATTATGGACTTCAGGCGTAAAGCGCTGCAGGTATTTGGCAAATAGCGCAGCATCGCCCCCAGTTAAAATTAAGCGACTGGGATATTTATCAAGCACCTTTTCAATGGTGCTGACCAAACTGAGCAATATGCCATGATGAACAGCGTC
Organism: Acinetobacter sp. CFCC 11171; assembly: GCF_003268405.1. NCBI lineage: Bacteria > Pseudomonadati > Pseudomonadota > Gammaproteobacteria > Moraxellales > Moraxellaceae > Acinetobacter > Acinetobacter sp. CFCC 11171. The sequence goes on from NZ_LQXP01000012.1 coordinate 42,390, forward strand.
GATGGTATTTTTACCAGGAGACAGCTCGTCAAAGATGGCATCTGGAATTTTAATGCCTTTGGTGTTTTGGATGAGCGAATCACGTTGCAAATATAAATTTGGCAAAATATAGCCACCTAAATGTTGTAATCCATCCGTTAAGTCAATGGTGAGTGCTGTTCCACAGCTAATCACACAGTATTTTTGTGTAGGGTCTTTGACCACAGCCAGCATTTGCAGCCAACGGTCGATCCCGAATTTACTGGTATCTTCGTAGGCACAGCGCAAGCCCGCATATTCGGCATGAACTTTGGCAATGGTGACAGGAACGGCTAAAAATTTAAGAATTTTTTGAATCCGATCATTATTTTTCTTGTCGAGTACCGAGGAAATCCCGACCTGATCTAAATCCAAACTTTTAAAGTGCTGGATTAAACCGAGTAGGAGTTCGGCAGGCGACTGTAAATGCAGTTCCGCAGCATGTTCTATGATTTGATCGTGTTCAGTAATCCAGTATTTCAGCCGAGTATTACCGACATCGAGCCATAATTTTTTCATCAGTAGGCCTTTGCAATCCTGTTTATGATTGATCTGCTAAACGTAAGCGACCTTGGAAATGATTTTCTAAGCGCTGCGAAGTTTGGATGTTGATCGAACCATCATTTTCAATACCGAGAAAGAGACCTTGGCTTTTGCCTTGTAGGTGTTCAAGCTCAACAGGCTGTTGCATAAATGCAGCATAATGGTTGAATCTTGCAGCGAGGTTATAGCAGTTATGATCGAACCATTCACCTGCAAGTTGAATCGCTGCATAGAGTTCAGCGATTAACTGTAAACGGTTTGGCGAGTGAAGTCCGAGTTCATATAACGACGTTGCGCGTTGCTCAATTCCTGTGGATGGAATCGGAAATAAGTTCATGCCCACGCCGACAATCGCTTGATGTGACGAAATTGGTTCAATCAAAATCCCGCCCCATTTGCCTTGTGGGCTATATAGGTCATTGGGCCATTTCACTTGTAATGCGAGATTTTGCAAACTAGGCATTTGTAAGATATTTAAGGCTATTTCGAGTGCAAGCCGCCCATCTATAGCTGTCTGTAAATTTAGCAATGTGCTTAAATAGATATTACCAACGGGTGAGACCCATTGATGATCGCGTTGCCCACGCCCCTGAGTTTGCTCTTCACTGCATACCAAAACATGTTGAATGCCTTTTTTGGCAATCTCACGGACATCGTCATTGGTCGATGTAGTAATGGGCTTCAGTAATAAAACTTCAGGCGGTTGAGGTACTGTGCTCAGCAATTGCTGTAAGTGTCTGGTCTCTAAATCCATTTGAATCTGAGAGTTGTGGAATAATATTGATGGAGTTAATCATATATTTACTGATTGGTGCAATCGCTGGTTTTGCTGCGGGGCTATTTGGTGTTGGTGGTGGTCTGATTATTGTGCCGATTTTATTCATCGTTTTTACCCAACTTCAGTATGATCCCAGTGTGATTATGCACATGGCGGTGGGCACATCTTTAGCCACGATTATTGTCACCTCACTCAGTTCGGTTTCGGCGCATCATAAAAAAGGTGCAGTGCTGTGGAATGTCTTTCGGAATTTGGCACCAGGTTTGGTGATCGGTTCATTTCTCGGTGCAGGTATTGCTGATTATCTCTCAGGGCAGGGTTTGCAACTGTTAATTGGCTTTTTTGCGGTCTGGGTGGCCTTTAAAATGTTTCGCGGTGCAGCGACACCAGTCGATCCGAATAAACATTTACCCTCACAAGCCATGCAAATGGCAGCAGGCGGTGGTATTGGGATTGCCTCTGCGATCTTCGGTATTGGTGGTGGTAGCTTAACCGTCCCATATTTGAATAAAAATGGCGTCATTATGCAAAAAGCGGTCGCGACATCTGCTGCATGTGGTTTACCGATTGCAATTGCTGGGGCACTCGGCTTTATGTGGTTTGGTCATCAAGCCGATATCGAGGTTCCCAATACCATTGGTTATATCCATATTTATGCATTTATCGGGATTAGTGTAATGAGCTTCATCACTGCGAAATTGGGTGCGAAAGTGGCTCATATGTTGTCGCCATTTATGCTAAAGCGTTGTTTTGCATGTTTATTAACAACAGTCGGCTGCTATTTTATTTACCAAGGTGTGCAAGCCTTTAGCGCATGATTGTCCGTTTTGACTGAAAAAATTGGCTTTATTGACACAAGATTGTCAGACAATGTCATGTTCAATTAGGTTGCTTATCGTTTCTAATGCAAATAGATTGAGTGTAAATCTGAACATTGCATCTTATAAAAAAAAGATAGGAACAGTATGCAACAACAAGAAGCGGACAGTTTGTCAGAACAAATTGCCAAACACATCGGTGAACAAATTATTCGAGGTGAGTTGGTCGAAGGCGAGCGTATTCAGGAACTCAGAATTGCGGCCGAATTGGATGTGAGCCGTGGCTCTGTTCGTGAAGCTTTATTGATTTTAGAACGGACCCAGCTCATTGAAATCTACCCGCGACGTGGCGCCTTAGTCTCTGAAATGTCGGCTTTACAAGTGCGCTCATTATTTGATATTGCAGCATTATTGTTGGGCCAAATTGTGCATCGTATGGCGGAAACGTGGCGCAGCCATGAAGCTGAGCGTATTCAGTTATTACTTGAACAATTAGACGTGGAAACTCGCCAAGGCAATACTGAAAAGTTTTATGATCTGATTTTTCAGGGCATGGCTCGTCAGCATGAAATGGTGGGAAATACCTACCTGATGCGTTATTACCAAGAATTGTTGCCATCACTCAGACGCAGTTATTTTCTGACACTGAATATTTCACGACGTGAACTACAAGAATCTTTTGATTTGTTTAAATTGGTGACTGATGCAGTTTTAATCAGAAAATCACATCAAGCCACTTTATTTATGGAAGATTTTTGTCGACACTTACGCAACCTTGTGTTGGAATCACTAACACGGATGAAACAAATCGAATTAGCGTGGGCGAGACGTTCACGCCGCTGATCAGGACATTATGCGTTTAAGCAGTTTAAAACTTTCCGGCTTCAAATCTTTTGCCGATAGCACAACTCTAAAATTTGAAGGCAACCGTAGTGCGGTTGTTGGACCGAACGGCTGTGGTAAATCCAATGTGATTGATGCCATTCGTTGGGTTATGGGTGAATCCAGTGCCCGTCAATTGCGTGGTGGCACCATGCAAGATGTTATTTTTACCGGAACGGCAAAGCGTAAACCAGTCGGGATGGCGAGTGTTGAACTGCGTTTTGATAACACCTATGGCAAGTTAGGTGGTGCTTATAATGCCTATACTGAACTGGCAGTTCGCCGTCAGGTCAATCGTGATGGTAAATCTGAATATTTCCTCAACGGCACCAAATGCCGCCGTCGTGATATTACTGATATTTTCTTAGGTACCGGTTTAGGTCCGCGTTCGTATGCGATTATTGAACAGGGCATGATCAACCGTTTGGTCGATGCCAAACCTGAAGAAATGCGTGTGTATATTGAAGAAGCCGCTGGGGTTTCTCGCTATCAAGCTCGTCGTCGTGAAACTTTACAGCATCTAGAACACACCACTCAAAATTTAGAACGTCTCGAAGACATTGCATCAGAACTGAAGTCTCAGTTGAAAACCTTAAAGCGTCAGTCTGAAACGGCGGTGCAATACAAAGAATTAGAAACCCAAATTCGTACTATTAAGATCGAAGTGCTGTCTTTCCAATGTGAACAAAGTATGCGTTTACAGCAAGAATACACGCTTCAGATGAATGAGCTCGGGGAAACTTTCAAACTGGTGCGTTCTGAGCTGAACACCTTAGAACATGACTTATCTTCCACCAGTGCTTTATTTCAACGGCTTATTCAGCAGTCCACCCCCTTACAAAGTGAATGGCAACAGGCGGAAAAGAAACTGTCTGAGTTGAAAATGACACTGGAGCAAAAGCAGGGTTTGTTTGCACAAAATTCGGCAAGTTTGGTGGAGCTTGAAAAGCAAAAAGCTCAAACCAAAGAACGTGTACAGTTATTGGAGTTACAACTGGAAACGCTGCAAGAACAGCAAGATGGATTTGTTGAGCAATTACAGCGCCAAGAAAGCAGTAGTCAGGAACAGACCCAGCAGTTAGCCGATTTGAAAGCTCAGTATCAACAAGCGGTTCAACAATTTGAACAATGCCGTGGGCAAGTTGAAAAGCAGCAACAGCAAAAGCTACAGATGTTGGCGCAGAGTGAACAATTGACCAAAAATATTGGTCGTATTGAGCAACAACGTGAGACTCTGCAACAGCAACGAGGTCAAATTCAGCATCAGGCGCAGCAAGATGAGTTGGAGCAGTATCAGCAAAATAAGCAACAGCTCGAACAACAAATTGTGCAACAAGAGCAGGTGATTGCCGAAACTCAAGCACAGCTTACAGCTGCACAAGAACAGCAGGCACAGCATAAAAATATGGTGCTGCAGCTAAAGTCAGAAATACAGGTGCTGTTGTCAGAGCAGAAAAACCTAAACCAATTGATGATTAAAGCCAGTCCAAAGCAGCAAAGCCAGCGTCAACATTTAATGCAGCAGTTGCAGTTGAGCACACAGGGTAAACAGCATGCACAACTGGTCGAGAAATTTTTGTCTAAATGGCTGAGTGCCCAAGTCTTAGGACACAGTGATAATTTTCAAGACAGTATTGCACGTCAGGTCAAAGGCAGTCACCACACCGCAGCACAAATCGTTGGATTAGACGCTTTGGCGACGTGGATTGAAGCCCCTCAACTTTCGATCTGGCAGCAGGTCGCGATTGCTGAAACATTGACAGTGGCATTGAGCCATCAGGCTAAACTGGCCGCAGGTCAGTCAATACTCACGCTCGATGGTTATCATGTCGGTGCAGATTGGGTGATTGGTCTAGATTATGATGAGGACAGCCAAGCAGGGCAAGGTGCATTGAGCCACCGTATTCGCTTAGATGAATTGACTGAATTACTTGCAGAGCAGCAGCCAAAGCTAACGCAACTAGAAGGCCAATTGCCTGAGTTGCAAAATGCCGTACAAGCTTTACAGCAAAATCTGCAACAGCAACATAGCCAATTAAAAAATTGGCAAAAAGACATTCAAAATGCTGATGTTGCCATTGCGAAGGTACAAAGTTCCAATCAGGCATTTGCATTACAAAAGCAGCAGTTAGAAGATCAATTACAGCAACTTGAAGCACAGCTTGAAGAAGATGCCATGCAAAAAGACGATTTGGAAATTGATTTGCATGCGCTGACGATGAAGCTTGAGCAAGCTTTGCCCAATTATAAAACCTTGCAATTCCAAGTTGAAGAATTGAGTCTAGCGCTGGAAAGTGCTCAGCAAGTGGCATTACACAGTCAGCAAGAATTGGAAATCGTGCGTCGTCAGTCTGTACAGACGAAACAACAGATTGAATTATTAGAAAAAGACACGGTCTTTTTGAAAGCGCAAACTCAGCAAATTCTTGGACAGATGGAGCAGGCAAAGAAATTTGTCGATCCAGTACAATTAGAATTGCCTGCGCTTGAGTCACAGTATTCTGAACAGGCCCAAGTCACTGAACGTTTACAAAAAACCTGGAATGACTGGCAGCTTGAACTGAATAATGTTCAGAGTAAACAACAGACATTGACGGAACAACGCCATTCACATCAACAGCAAGATGAAAAATTGCGTACGCAATTGGAAGAAAAGCGTCTGGCTTGGCAATCCGCGCAGTCTGATTTACAGCATTATTCTGAACAGCTGAAAGAAATGAACAGCGAAATGCTGACAGGTTTAAGCATTGATGTGGTATCCCATCAGCAAAAACTAGAAAAAGCACAGCAGCAGTTTGATAAATTGGGTGCAGTCAACTTGGCTGCGGCAGAAGAATATACTGAAGTTTCTAAACGCTTTGATGATTTAAGCCACCAAATTGATGACTTGCAAAAGACCGTTGAACAACTGCAAGCTGCGATGAAAAGCATTGATCAGGAAACGCGAAAGCTGTTTATGACCACTTTTGATAAGGTCAATACAGAACTTCAAGCGTTATTTCCGAAAGTATTTAATGGTGGTGAAGCAAGCTTAAGCCTTGAAGATGGTTGGCAATCAGGTGTAAAACTGATGGCACGACCACCGGGTAAACGAAATAGCTCTTTGGCATTATTGTCAGGTGGTGAAAAGGCACTGACCGCATTGGCTTTGGTTTTTGCGATTTTCCGCCTAAATCCTGCACCATTTTGCGTTTTAGACGAAGTCGATGCACCTTTAGACGATGCAAATGTAGGAAGATTTTGTAATCTTGTAAAAGAGCTTTCAGAACAAGTGCAATTTATCTACATTACACACAATAAACTGGCTATGACAATGGCAACTGACTTACTTGGTGTGACCATGCCAGAACCAGGAACTTCAAAATTAGTGACTGTGAATATAGAGCAAGCCAAAGAATACGGTTTAGCTGCGGAGGCATAACATGGAAATCACCACTATAGCTGGGATTGTAATCGCTGTAATTATCATGGTTGTGGGTATTCGAATGATGTTTCGTAAACCTGCAGATGCAGCGCCATCACTTGACACCGAATTACATATTAATCCTGATAGTCAGCAACCTGTTATTCCGCGCCATGTACGAAATCAGTTAAATACATCTGAAACCACGCCACGTGTAGAGCCGACTTTGGCTGAGAAAAAAGTTACAGCGGTTGAAGCGACTGAAGCTGTTCAAGCAAATGTAACGCCAGAAGCAACGGCAACGGAACAAGCAGAGCAGAGCGTTGAGGCTACGGCAAAGACTGAGACGACAACGACGGATCCCGTTTCAGTTGAAAACGCTCAAACTGCAACAGAAGACAGTACATTATCTACAGAAGCAACTGAATCTACAACTGTTGCATCTGTAGCCGCCGATGCCAATGACGCAGCGACTGCTGCGACGGACGTTCAGGCTGATGCTGTTCCTGCAGAAAAAGCGCCAGAGTTTAGTGTAAATAGCGCAATTGAAAAAGCTGAAATTAGCGATTTTGATGAAGAAAGCAGTATTTTGGATGCGCATTTACATGAACAAAAAATTGTTGATGAAGAAAGTGCTTTAGCGACTGCGGAAACTTATATCGCCTTAAATGTGTTCCCGGATAGCCGTGCATTGTCGGGTGAAAAAGCATTAAAAGTGTTACTCAAATACGGCCTGCGTTTTGGCGAAATGGCCTGTTTCCATCGCTATGATGAAGAAGGTACAAAGTTATTATTCTCTGTATTGCAAATGAATAATGATGGCGCTGCGCAAGGTTTTGATCTTGAAACTTTATCGACTGAAGAAGTAAAAGGTTTGGCTTTCTTCTTGGCGCTGCCACACAGCGATGTACAAAATGCCTTTGATACCATGGATAGCATTTCACGTCTAATTGCCCGTGAAATTGACGGTACTGTGTATGATCAAAATAACCAAGAATTTACACCGCAGATGCGTGAACATTGGCGTCATCAAGCCATTGATTATCGTCAAGGTCAAGCCATCGAAGTCTAAGTGTCTTTGATTGAAACTCACCGAGTGGGTTTCTATAATAGCAACAGATAATGAAATTTGAGGGCGGAGTATGAACCGCCCTTTTTTATGGTGAATGTATGACACAACAATCCACTGTCGTTGCACAGATGCGACAACTGATTCAACTCTTGGCGAAGCATAACCATGCCTACTATGTTATGGACACGCCAGAAATTGAGGACAGTGAATATGATCAACTTTTTCACCAATTAAAAGCTTTAGAAGAGCAATACCCTGATTTAGTACAACCTGATACACCAACTACAAAAGTGGGTGGAAAGGCCTTATCTAAGTTTGAATCTGTAACCCATGCAGTGCCTATGTTGTCATTAGGTAATGTGTTTAATGCAGAAGATTTATTTGCCTTTGCCCGCCGCGTAGAAGAGCGCTTACCGAATCAAAAAATTGAATATGATGTCGAATTAAAATTTGATGGACTGGCGATTTCTCTCTGGTATGAAAATGGCATTTTAGTCCGTGGTGTGACACGGGGTGATGGTGAAACAGGGGAAGACATTACCCAAAATGTAAAAACCATTCGTAATTTACCTAAAGTACTGACTTCTACACAGACTGAAATTCCAAGTCTGCTTGAAGTCCGTGGTGAAGTCCTGATGCCAAAGTCAGGCTTTGAAAAGCTTAATGCTGAAAATGAAGCCAAAGGTGAAAAAACCTTTGCCAATCCACGAAATGCAGCAGCAGGAAGCTTACGTCAACTCGATCCTGCAATTGCGGCTTCGCGTCCTTTGGCTTTTTATGCCTATGGCATTGCACAGTGTGAACCACATCATGGGCAAACCACCATGTCTGCTAGCTTAGAATGGCTGACACAGTTTGGTTTTGCTGTCGGTGAACGTCACTTTATATGTGACAGCATTCAGGACGTACAAGCTGCGTATGAGCAAATGATCATTGATCGACCAAGCCTGAGTGTTGAAATTGATGGCATGGTGATTAAAGTGAATAGTTTGAAACAGCAGCAAACTTTAGGTTTTTTAAGCCGTGAGCCACGCTGGGCAACGGCATATAAATTCCCTGCAGTCGCAGCGCTGACGACGATTGAAAATATTGATTGGCAAGTGGGGCGTACAGGCACTTTGACCCCAGTCGCACGTTTAAACCCTGTAGCAGTCGGAGGGGTAACGGTTTCCAATGTCACTCTTCATAATATTGGTGAAATTCACCGCCTAGATGTCCGTGTAGGCGATACCGTGAGCGTTTACCGTAGTGGTGATGTGATTCCCAAAGTGGAAAAAGTTTGGCCTGAATTTCGACCTGTAGAAACAGTTGAAGTTCAATTGCCCGAATGTTGTCCTGTCTGTTCTTCACCTGTGGTGATGCCCGAAGGTGAAGCCTTGGCACGTTGTTCAGGTGGTTTGTACTGTGCTTCACAGCGTATTGAGGCGATTCGTCACTTTGTATCGCGTAAAGCTATGGACATTGAGGGCTTAGGCGACCGTTGGGCGGAATCTCTTTTACATCTGGATCTGCTCAAAGATGTTGCTGATATTTATAGCTTGCCTGAGCATCGTGAAAAATTACTGACCATTGAAAAAATGGGTGAAAAGTCGGTTCAAAACCTCATCGATTCTATTGAAAACAGTAAGAAAACGACACTAGGTGCATTTATTTATGCACTCGGCATTCGAGGCGTGGGTGAAACCACGGCACGCATGCTCGCCAATACCTTCCAAACCTTTGATGCGATTCGTCATGCAGATCTCGAATCCTTGAAAAAAACGCCAGACGTTGGTGATATTACCGCTGAATGGATTGTCGATTTTTTCCAAGCGCCGCATAACCTCGAAGTGGTTGATCGTTTGTTGGCAGCTGGGATTCATTGGGATGCACCCGTTGCACCAAGTCGTCAGCCGCTGAATGGCGAGAGTTGGGTGATTACTGGGACATTGAGTACCATGGGGCGTGATGAAGCGACGCAAATGCTTCAAGCCTTAGGCGCACGTGTCAGTGGTAGTGTTTCGGGTAAAACCAAATGTGTAGTTGCAGGTGAAAAGGCAGGTTCTAAATTAGAAAAGGCTGAAAAGCTGGGTGTACCTGTGATGAGCGAAGACGAGTTTATTGCCTTTGTACAACAGCATAATGCTTCTTAAGTATTGAAAATCAAACCTGAAAAGGTGGTTAATTTTGAACAAATGCCTGATGCATTGCATTGGGCGTTTTTATTTTCGGTGCTTAATATGATTGAGTGAGCGTATCAGTTGTTGGTGATAGATCAGACAGTATTCCTCAACATTACTCACGAAATATTTTGCTAAAGCGTGAATGTATTGAGATACAATTTTAGCCATAAAAAAAGCAGCTCTTATGCTGCTCTTTTTATTCAGTGATCACATTATTCTTGATCAACTTTCATTGGTTTTACATCCATTTCTTGATATGAAACCAACTTAGTTTTGTGTTTCCACTTATAACCGAACCAAATGGCAAGGAATAAGAAAATACCAATATAGGTAGAAACAACGGCCAACCATTCACCATCTAAAACGGCTTGATAGTTCTGACCAAGGACCACGATGGCACACAAAATAAAGGCAAACCAAGGTGCAAATGGGAAGAATTTTGCACGGTAAGCAAGATCTTCTAATTTATTGCCTTGAGCCAAGTAGCCTTTACGGAAGCGATAATGTGAAACTGCAATACCGAGCCACACAATAAAGCCACACATACCAGACATGTTCAGTAACCAATTAAAGACCGCTTGTTCACCGATAAAGGTGGTTAAGAAGCACAGTGCCGCAATCGCTGTTGTTGCATAAAGCGCATTCATCGGTACGCCACGTGAATCTAAGCGACCAAAGACTTTCGGCGCACTGCCTTTACGTGCCATATCAAACAGCATACGAGTAGAGGAGTACATACCAGAGTTACCCGCTGATAAAATCGCAGTCAAGATCACCGCATTCATCACCGATGCAGCAAAAGCAAAACCTGCTTTTTCATACAGTAAGGTAAATGGTGAAAGTGCAATATTTTCAGTAGATGCTGCTTGTAATAAACGTGGGTCATCATAGGCAATGAGAGTGCCGATAATGAAGATACACACGATATAAAACAACAAGATACGCCAGAAAATTTGCTTGATGGCAATAGGAATGGTCTTTTCAGGATCTTTCGATTCACCTGCAGCCACACCAACCATTTCAGTCCCTTGGAAAGAGAAACCGGCAATCATGGCCACACCAATCAAGGCAGATAAACCGCCGACAAATGGGGCTTCACCCTTGGTCCAGTTGGCAAATGTTTCTACGCCCGGTGTCAGCATGATTTTGCCAATCATAAACAGGCCGATAATGATAAAGGCAACAATTGCGAGCACTTTAACAAGCGAGAAGAAGAATTCGGATTCACCAAAGCCTTTTACGGTCAGCGCATTAATAGCAAAGACGATTGCGAGGAAAATCGCACTCCAGTAGAAGCCCGGAATATCTGGAAACCAGAATTTCATAATGAATTGGACTGCAACCAATTCAAATGCCACGGTAATCGCCCAGTTATACCAATAGTTCCAACCCAAAGCGAAGCCGAAACCACCCTCGACATATTTGGTGCCGTAGGTAAAGAATGCACCCGAAGTTGGATTATGTGTTGCAAGCTCACCTAGACTGGTCATCAAGAAGTAAATCATGATACCAATTAAGCAGTATGCAAGCAGGGCGCCACCCGGGCCTGCATTGGCAATGGTTGCTCCAGAGGCAAGAAATAAACCTGTACCAATTGATCCACCAATTGCAATCATGTTGAGATGGCGAGCACCCAACTTACGCTGAAGCTGAGCTGGTTTTTGAGTTTCGCTCATCATTGTTCCTTAAGATTTTTTTGCGTGCTCGCAAACAAGACTTTAAATCCTTGTTGGTCGGCTTTGATTGTACATTGACCATAATGCTGCTCAATTAAAGTCGGATAATTGAGGAATCGGTTGGCAACAATCCAAAGCTCACCCCCAGACTTCAAATGTCTGCGCGAAGTTTTGCATAGATTTTCACTGGCATTGTAGTCGGTTTGAATCCCTTGATGGAAGGGTGGATTGCTGACTACGGCATGTAAAAATAGTGGTGCATCCTCGATTCCTGTGACCGCTTTAATCTCAAGTTGTTCAGGTTCAAGCAAATTTTGTTCAAATGTCATTTGTGTAGACGCTAGTGCAAAGGCATCTACATCCATGGCGAAGATACGATTTTTAGGATTCAGTTTGGCTAAATAAGCACTGATAACACCCGCACCACAGCCAAAATCTGCAATTTTGCCCGAAGTCACCTGTGATAAATAAGGCAATAAGGTAGCCGTACCCACATCTAAACGGTTCTGGCTAAATACACCCGGCAGTGCGCAAATCGTAAGCTCACCATTTGGGGTCTCTACTGGATATTTTTGCACCCATTCTTGCAGTGGCTTCAGTGTGACAGTTTTTTCCAATAGGGTTTGCCACATTTGACAGTGACGCGCACTATCAATTTTTAGGGTTTTACCAAAGGGCTGTAATTGTTTTGCAGCGCGTTCAACACCGCCTTTTTTCTCACCCACGAGGAAAATAGACGCACCTTGAGCAAGATGACTTGCGACATTGTGTAATAAATAATTTAGCAGTTCTTTTGATTTCGGAACAAAAATAACCGCTTGATCAAACTGACCTTCAGGAAAATCGACACCAAAATGGACGTTTGACTGTTGATTTTGAAAGTACTGAAAATCATTAAAATTCCAGCACCAAATCGATGGCTTAATATTGTCATTCAATTGACTGAGTAAGTCATCTGTCGGTGCATTTACGAAAAGCACGCGATCTTGTAATAAATCGATCTGTCGTATAACGACTTCACTTGTGAGATCCATAGATTTCTCCATCATAAAAAACACTGCCTAGGGCGGAACCTAGGCAGTGTTCTTTGACAAATGAACTTACTTCTTCACTTCAGGAAGAACAATATTCAAAATAAGGGCAGCGATACCACCAGTGGCAACGCCTGAACTGAAGATATTACGGAACAATTCAGGAAGATGTTCAAGGATTTGTGGTACTTGTGCAACACCTAGACCCAATGCCAATGAAATCGCAATGATTAATAGTGCGCGGCGGTCTAAATGAATGCCTGACAAGATATTAATACCCGAGGCAGCCACGGCACCGAACATCACCATCACAGCACCACCAAGTACGGCTTGTGGAACTGCCTGAATAACACCTGCTACAGCAGGAAGTAAGCCTAAAATAACCAATAGGGCAGCAATCCAAATGCCTACATAGCGGCTTGCAACACCTGTTAACTGAATAACACCGTTGTTTTGCGCGAAAACAGAACTTGGGAATGTGTTAAAGATACCGGCAAGGAATGAGTTTGCACCATTCACCAATACACCACCTTTGATACGCTTCATCCATTCAGGACCATCTACAGCTTGATTTGAAAGTTTAGAAGTCGCGGTAATATCGCCAATCGCTTCCAAAGATGTCACAAGGTAGATAAATGCCATTGGAATAAACAAGCTCCACGAGAAGCTTAAGCCAAAGTGCATCGGTGTTGGAATTTGAACCAGCGGCGCATCTTTTAAACCATCAAAGTTTAAATGACCCATAAAGCCTGCAAGGATGTAACCCACGACTAAGGCAATTAGGATGGCAGAACTTTTTACCCATGTAATACGCACACGGTTTAGTAAAATGATCAGTGCCAAAACGGTACATGACATGATGAGGTTGTCTGCATTGGCAAATGTTTTATCGCCCATAGCTTGATAACCACCACCCATGCTGATCAGGCCTTCTTTAATTAAAGTCAGACCAATCAATAGCACCACAATACCTGTTACCAATGGGGTAATCAGTTTTTTCACCCACGGTAAGATCCGTGACACACCCATTTCAATGAATGAACCCGCGATCACCACACCAAAGATAGATGCCATAACTGCTTCTACAGGTGTACCTGCCGCAACCATTGCAGAACCAATACCGATAATAGGACCAATAAAGTTAAAGCTGGTTCCTTGTACAATCAGGAGACCTGCACCAAATGGACCGACTTTTTTACATTGTAAAAAGGTTGCGATACCAGAGATCACCAATGACATCGACAGAATCATATTGGTGTCTTCTTTTGACACACCAAGTGCCAAACAGATCAGCAGACCCGGCGTCACAATTGGGACAATAATGGCCAATAAATGTTGGAACGCAGCGAGAAAAGCAATAAAAGGTTTTGGTCGATCATTCAATCCATAGACTAAATCGAGTTGATCTTTTGCTTCGGGAGATTGGTTTAAATCAGACATGCGGCACTGAAAATTAAGGCTAGGTGGCGCTATTCTAATCTGTTTACACAGCTTTACAAAACCAAAAGCGTGCCAGTCGTCAAAAAAAATGCGATTGTCAATAAACTGTCACTACTAAAATCTATATTTTTTCTGTATAATTTGCCCTCAAACTTTAGGCGTATCGAATTCACATGTCAGATATTAAAACTCTCCGTAACATTGCCATCATCGCGCACGTCGACCATGGTAAAACTACTCTTGTAGACAAACTTTTACAGCAATCAGGTGCTCTTGGCGATCGCGCAGGCGAGATCGAACGTGTAATGGATTCTGGCGCTATTGAAAGTGAACGTGGTATTACCATTCTTGCAAAAAACACTGCAATCAAATGGTTAGACAAGCGTACTAACACTGAATACCGTATCAATATCGTGGATACCCCGGGACACGCCGACTTCGGTGGTGAAGTAGAACGTGTAATGTCAATGGTTGACTGCGTACTTCTTCTTGTTGACTCTCAAGAAGGCCCAATGCCACAAACTCGTTTTGTAACGCAAAAAGCGTTCGCACGTGGTTTGAAACCAATCGTAATTATTAACAAAGTCGACAAGCCAAACGCTCGTCCAGACTGGGTAATTGACCAAGTATTCGATTTGTTCGACAACCTTGGTGGTTCTGACGAACAGTTAGACTTCCCAGTTGTATATGCTTCAGGTCTTCGTGGTGTGGCTGGTCCATCTCCAGAAGAACTTGCTGAAGACATGACTCCATTGTTCGAAACAATTGTAGACATCGTTGAACCACCAGCGGTTGACGTTGATGGTCCATTCCAAATGCAAGTGTCTTCACTTGACTATAACAGCTTCGTAGGTGTTATTGGTGTTGGTCGTATTCAACGTGGTTCAGTGAAATTAAACACTCCTGTAACTGTAATCGACAAAGACGGTAAAACACGTAACGGTCGTATCTTAAAAATCATGGGTTACCATGGTTTAGAGCGTATCGATGTTGAATCAGCTTCTGCTGGTGACATTGTTTGTGTAACGGGTATTGATGAACTTCATATCTCTGACACAATCTGTGATCCAAAAGCAGTTGAAGCTTTACCTGCACTTTCTGTAGACGAACCTACAGTATCGATGACTTTCCAAGTAAACAACTCACCGTTTGCTGGTAAAGAAGGTAAATTCGTAACTTCACGTAATATCCGTGAACGTCTAGATCGCGAATTGATTCACAACGTAGCATTACGTGTTGAAGATACTGACAGTCCTGACCGTTTCAAAGTATCTGGTCGTGGTGAGCTTCACCTTTCAGTTCTTATTGAAAACATGCGTCGTGAAGGCTTTGAAATGGGCGTATCACGTCCACAAGTAATCATCAAAGAAATTGATGGTGAAAAACAAGAGCCATACGAAAACGTAACGTTTGACGTTGAAGAGCAGCACCAAGGCGCTGTAATGGAACAAATGGGTCACCGTAAAGGTGAAATGACCAATATGGAAGTTGACGGTAAAGGCCGTATCCGTATTGAAGCAACAGTTCCTTCACGTGGTTTGATTGGTTTCCGTTCTGAATTCTTAACTATGACTTCAGGTACAGGTATCATGACTTCTAGCTTCTCGCACTACGGTCCAATGAAACAAGGTACTGTTGCGAAACGTCAAAACGGTGTGTTGATTTCTATGGTTCAAGGTACTTGCTTGGGCTATGCACTATTCAGCTTACAAGACCGTGGCCGTCTATTCGCTAAACCTCAGTTAGAAGTTTATGAAGGTATGATCGTTGGTATTAACTCACGTTCAGACGACATGACTGTTAACCCAACTAAAGCGAAACAGCTAACTAACGTACGTGCTTCTGGTACTGATGATGCGTTGACTCTTGTTCCGCACATTGAATTTACGCTTGAACAAGCGCTTGAATTCATTGAAGACGACGAATTAGTTGAAGTAACACCTAAGTCAATCCGTATCCGTAAACGCTGGTTGACTGAAAACGAACGTAAACGTAACCGTAACGGTTAATTTTACAGTTTCAAAAAAACCGCTGACTTAGGTTAGCGGTTTTTTTATGCATGGGCGTTTTGAATAAAAATGCAAAAATTGAATGACTTTATTCATTTAATTCGACATGTATAATTTTGATAAATCCTTTTTAATAGAATGTATTACCAAAATCAAAAATGTTTTGTGTGAATTTTTATACATGGTATTTAGAATCTAATATAAACCAAGTAAATTAGGTGGAAATAGTTATACAGATATAATGTATACTTCGTCACAAAATTAAAGCTGAAAAAATTTCTGGAGATCACATGAGTATTATTCAAGAATTTAGAGAATTTGCCGTAAAAGGCAACGTGATGGACTTGGCTGTAGGTGTCATCATTGGTGGTGCTTTCGGTAAAATCATCGATTCCATGGTAAAAGACATTATCATGCCTTTTATTTCTTGGATCCTTGGTGGTGACGTTGATTATTCAAATTGGTTCTTAGTATTGGGCGATAACCCAAACAATTTAACCACGCTAAAAGCAGCACAGGATGCAGGCCTTAATGTTTTGGCTTACGGTAACTTCCTAACCATCTTAATCAACTTCTTGCTTTTGGCATGGGTCGTATTCTGGTTAGTGAAATTGATGAACAAATTGCGCCGTCAAAAAGTTGAAGAGCCAGCTCCAGAGGCGACTCCAGAAGATATCGAATTACTTCGTGAAATTCGTGATGAATTAAAACGTAAAGGTTAATCCTTTAGCAGTGAAAACGGCGCTTAAAGCGCCGTTTTTTATTGTGAATTTTGTTGAGGCGTCATTTTCATAAACTTAGGTTCTGATGTCGAAAAAACAATGCCATTTCGAATGCCTGTAAATACTTCATTTGCTTCTTCAGGTGATTCGGGTGCGCAGGCTTGTTGACCTAATATAAATAAGACTAAAGGGTGATTTTTGGATAATTTGCTAATTTGCTGTATCGCATCATACCATTTTGATTCATCGTTACGATTCCCATCTAAATCTAGTGCCAACTGGACTTCACCATGAGGGTTCATATCTTGATCATCATATAATGCTTGGATAAGTGCATGCTTTCGTTCACCTCGAATGATTGTAAAATCTGTTGTATCGACAGTGCCAAGACGAAAATAGTTGTAATAGCCCAATGGAATGTCCTTTATTTATTATTAAGTAGAATTGATTTAGTGCAATGTTATCTGGTTGCTATGATTTATATTATATGATTGAAAACCGCCAGCCAATGTTCTGAACGATTGAAAAAAATACTGGGATTATGTGCTTTAAGATGAAAAGCACATATTCGCGATATACTCGTTATAGCATGTTCAATGTGGGTGCTATGTTACATCCGAAACTTAATTTCTAATAAATGCCAGCCAAATTGGCTTTTGATCGGACCATGCAGTTCACGTTCGGGTAGGGTAAATACCGCCTTATCAATTGGACCAACCAGTTGGCCTTTTTTAATGTCGCCAAGCTCACCGCCTTTTTTACCCGAAGGGCATGTCGAATGCTGCTTTGCAATTTTGGCAAAGTCCGCACCGCCTTTGATTTTCTTTTTCAGTTGCTCACATAGTTCTTTATCTTTGACTAATATGTGGCGAACAATCGCAGACTTCATGCTTTATTTCCTTTCACGGTTTTCTTAGTCAGCATTTTAACCTTTTTTAAAGGCTGACACTCTGGGCAAAACACCGATGCACGTTGCCCTAGTTTGATATTGTGCAAGATGGTTTCACAGTTGATGCACATTTCACCGGCACGTCCGTAGGCGAGCAGAGTTTGTTGGAAATAACCATTTTCGCCCATCGCATTGGTGTAATCACGTAACGTCGAACCGCCTAAATCAATTGCCTGTTTTAAAATACGTTTGATTTCGATGACCATTTTTTCAACTTGTTCAAAACTCAAACTTGATGCAGGCTGCGCAGGGTGTATGCCTAAGTTAAATAAGCTTTCCGTTGCATAGATATTGCCGACACCAACCACAATATGATTGTCCATGATCGATACTTTGATACTGGTCTGCTTATTTTTAAATTTTTGGAATAAGTATTCAGCATTAAAGTCATCACTCAGTGGTTCAGGGCCAAGCGTGTCAATCAGTTTGCTTTGAGACGATGCATCTAACCATAAAATACAGCCAAAGCGACGTGGATCGTGATAGCGCAATTGCATATCTTCAAAATGAATTACCAGATGATCATGCTTGCGTAATGCTTCATCACCTTCACAAATCCGAAAACTGCCAGACATGCCCAAATGCCACAGCATGCTGTCCTGTTCAAATTCAGCCAAAATATATTTTGATCGACGGCTGAGCTGAAGCAGCTTTTGTCCGACGAGTTTTTGAATGTCGTCAGGAATTGGCCAACGCAGACTCGACTGAAAAACCTCAACTTTGAGAACCTTTTCATTCAATAATGGCAATAAACTGGTTTTAGTGGTTTCTACTTCTGGTAATTCAGGCATAAAGGTCGAAGCAATGGATCAGTCAAGTTATGCATACTATTGGGTCTAGCCCTACAGAATGCAAGTTTCATCACGGCCCAAGGGAGTGTATGAATAGGTTATTAATTATTAATTGTGAGAATAATAAACCAATAAGTCACGATGATGAGTTTAAGCAAGAGATCGGAATTATAAAATTTAATTTTTCAAATATATAAGATACTGAAAAATAATAACTAAAAAATATTGCATAACAATAGATTTATTTAGAATAAATTATTGATAAATTAAAGTTTTGTGAATGATAAAAATAATGCTGAGATAGAACATGAAAAATTATGTAATTTTTGTGACATTAGATTTCAAGCCATGTGGCTTGTCTAGAGACTCTCTCCAGATTTAGGTTTTACCATGAAAAAATACAGTCTAGCTCTTCTACCTGCATTTGTTGCAGCAGCCATGACACATGTTCACGCCACAGAAGCATTCGACACTAAAGGTCAGTACATGCTCGGGGATTGGGATGGTAAACGTACCGAACTTGCACAACAAGGTGTGAAGTTTGAGGCCAATATTGCTGCTGATGCTGCCTATCTTGCCGATGGCGGTCGTAATCCGGGACATTCAGCAACGGTAGCCAGCCAATTGTGGTTAGGTACACAGCTTGATATGGAAAAACTCGCAGGTTGGGATGGCGTGACTGTGCGTGCTGTAATGACTGCTCGTCAAGGTCAAAGTACCTCAGTTCGTGATTTGCAAGGAGATGTTCCTCAATTGGCAAATGCACAAGCCAATTTTGGTCGTGGTAATCAGGACAGCCGCTTAACCGAGCTTTCGATTGAAAAGAATTTCAAAGAACAAGGCATTAGTGTAAAAGCAGGTCGTTTAGGTCTAGGTATGGACTTTAACGTGATGGCATGTGACTTTGCCAGCACCGCATTTTGTGCAGCGCAAATGGGTAAATGGCAAGGTTCTATGTGGATGAATACTCCAGTTTCACAATGGGGTGGACGTGTGAAATACCAAGCAACGCCAGAACTTGCGGCACAAGTCGGTGTTTACGAATTCAATCCTGATAATGGTAATGGTAAAGCTGAAGGACAAGGTTGGAGTTTGGACACCGACAATGCTGATGGTGTAAGTATTCCTGTCGAATTGATTTGGACACCTAAACAAGCTGTAAATGGTTTGCCTGGTAGCTACCGTATCGGTGGTATGTATAACACGGCAGATAATGCTGAAAACCAATTTGATATTGCTAAAGGAAAGGTCGATGGAAAAGGGGTAAGCCCTGAAGATCGTACCTTTGGTGGTTGGATTGCGATTGAGCAACAGTTGACTTCTACGGGTTCAGGCCGTCAAGGCTTACATAGCTTTGCAAACTTCACTTGGCATGATCGTGTAACAACTAAGGTCGATAATTCACAACAAGTTGGTGTGAAATATATCGGTCTTGTTGATAGCCATCCAAATGATATTCTTGGTTTAGGTGTGAACCGTGTTCATGTGAATAACCGTTTGAATCAAAAAACTTTCGATGCAAGTGCTGAATATAATGTCGAGTTGAACTATAGCCATAACCCTACGAAATGGTTGATGATTCGTCCAAGTTTACAATATGTGATTAACCCAGGCTCAACAAATCGAGTTGATGATGCTTTCCTAATTGGTTTAAGCTCTAAGGTAATCTTCTAATGTTAAAATAGGTGCTCTATGCAAAGTAAATTTAACGTCACATCATTTAAGACACATTTACTTTGCCTGACGGCATGTATTAGCCAACAGTTGTATGCAGAAACAGGTTCTACGGAACCTGTTTTACTTCCTGAGATTACCATTGAAGCACCACGAACCAATACCACGTGGTTAAAAACACCGGCATCGGTATACCGTGTACAGCAAGCTGAAAATAATAACAATACGGGTGTGAATCTGTCTGAAACCTTAAAAGGTGTGCCCGGACTACAACTGAATAACCGTGAAAACTATGCACAAGACTTGCAACTGTCTATGCGAGGCTTTGGCGCTCGTTCAACATTTGGTGTGCGTGGTATCCGTTTATATGTTGATGGAATCCCTGCGACCATGCCGGATGGTCAGGGACAGACGTCAAATATCGATATGAGTAGCTTAAATCATATCGAGGTATTGGGCGGGCCATTTTCCTCTTTATACGGTAACTCTTCGGGTGGGGCGATTTTAACAACGACCAAGCAAGGTACTGGAAAAGACTCCATCGAACTCGGCTATTCAGGCGGCAGTCATCATAAAAGTCGTGCTGATATTGTGCTGCAAGGTGGCTCAGAACAGGCTAATGAACCTAGCTATGTCGTGAGTTCTTCTTATTTTGAAACCGATGGCTACCGTGATCATAGTGCTGCAAATAAGGTACTCAGCAATGCAAAACTGACTTGGGATCTGGATGATGGTTCTAAGGTCAATTGGATTGTGAATCATGTGGATATTAATGCCGATGATCCACAAGGTCTGAATCGGGAGCAATTGCGTCAAAATCCGAAACAAGTTAATGATGCCAATAATACTTATGATGTACGTAAGGAAATTAGCCAAACTCAAACTGGGTTGACGTGGAAAAAACCATTGAATGATCAGCATGAACTTAATGCAATGGTATATATGGGGCAACGTGATGTGGTGCAGTATCAGTCCATCCCCAAAAATCCACAAAATAATGCGCGCCATGCAGGTGGTGTGATTGATTTTAGCCGTGATTATTATGGAACAGATATTCGCTGGACAGGCAAAGACCTCTTGCCGAATACACGTTTTACTGCAGGTCTTGCCTTTGATTATATGGATGAAGACCGTAAGGGCTATGAAAATTTTGATGCCAATGGAAATTTTGGCAAGAAAGGCAATATTCGTCGAAATGAAAATAACACCTTGTGGAATTTAGACCCCTATGTACAAGCTTCGTGGAATTTTTTACCCAATTGGACTTTAGATACAGGGCTACGATATAGCAATGTTCATTATAAATCTGATGATAAATATGTCGTGGGTTTAAATAAGGATGACAGCGGTAAAACTGACTATGACAAAGTTTTACCTTCAGCAGCATTAAGTTGGAATATTGCGCATCAACTGAATGCCTATGTCAGTTATGCCAAGGGTTTTGAAACACCCACCTTTACAGAAATGGCCTATTCTAAAGATGACGGCATGAATTTTGATTTAAAACCGGCCAGTAGCGATAACTACGAGCTTGGGCTTAAATCACAAAATGCATGGGGGAATTTCACGGCAGCAGTGTTCCAAAGCAAAACTCAAGATGACATCGTTTCTGCTGGGACAGAGGAAGGGCGTGCAACCTATAGAAATGCCGATAAAACCTTACGTGAAGGTGTTGAGCTTTCGTGGAATAAACAGCTATGGCGAGATTTAAGTGCGCAAGCAAGTTACAGTTATATCGATGCCACATTTGATGCTTTTGTTCCAGAAATACCGAATCCTACAGATCCAGCGAAACCTAAAGCGTCATCTATTAGATCGGGTGCGAAAATTCCGGGTATTGCCAAAAACCAAGCGTTTGCCGCACTGAATTGGCAGCCAGATATTGGCTTTAATGCCGGCCTAGATGTGCGCTATATGGATAAAGTCTATGTCGATGATGCCAACAGTGATGCTGCGTCGAGCTATACCGTGGTTTCTGCCAACGCAGGTTATGTATGGAAACAAGCAGATTGGAAAGTTAAAACCTATGTACGTGCAGATAATTTGTTTGATGAAAACTATGTTGGTTCAGTGATCGTCAATGATGGAAACGGACGCTTCTTTGAACCCGCGGATGGGGTGAATTGGAGTGCAGGATTAAGTGTGACCAAAGCCTTCTAAAAGGAGAGTGATGTGGCGTTGTTATTTCAACCAATTCAGTTTGGAACATTGGGGCTGAGTAATCGAATCGTGATTGCACCCATGTGTCAATATTCTGCCAATGAGCAAGGGGAGTTAAGCTATTGGCATGAGCAACAATGGGCGAATTATGCATTGTCAGGTGCTGGACTTTGTATCGTCGAAGCAACGGCTGTACAGGCAGAGGGGCGCATTAGCTATGCAGACCTCGGCCTTTGGAATGATATGCAACGCGCACAGATGAAGGCACTATTGGCCAAGGTGAAATCACTTTCACCTATGCCATTTGCTATCCAACTGGCACATGCGGGTCGTAAGGCATCGACAGATAAACCGTGGGCAGGACGTGGACAATTACCTCCAAATCATCCTCAAGGATGGCAGACTGTTTCAGCCAGTAATTTGCCCTTTAATGCCACAGATCATGCACCCTATGCTTTAAGCCGAGAAGAAATCCAACAGATCATTCAAGACTTTGCCGATTCAGCAAAACGAGCGGTAGATGCAGGCTTTGACTTAATTGAGCTACATGCCGCACATGGTTATTTGCTGCATCAATTTATGTCGCCATTGTCGAATCAGCGTAGCGATGAATATGGTGGCAGTCTGGAAAATCGCATTCGGCTGACGCTTGAAGTGTTCCAAGCCATGAAAAATGCCGTTCCTGAAGATTATCCAATTGGGGTACGTATTTCCGCAACTGATTGGATGGAATATACTGAAGTACCGAGTTGGGATCTAGACTCGGCTGTTGGTTTGTCAAAAGCGCTTGCACAACTAGGCACAGCCTATATTCATGTTTCTAGTGGCGGCTTAGATGTTGCGCAAAAAATTCAATTACAAGCCAGTTATCAAGTGCCTTTTGCTGAAGCCATTAAGCAAGCCGTTCAGGTTCCCGTAATTGCTGTGGGTTTAATTACCGAAGCAATGCAAGCCGAAGGTATCTTACAATATGGCATGGCAGATGCGATTGGTCTTGCTCGTGCAATTCAATATGACCCACGTTGGCCATGGCATGCCGCTGCTGAACTCGGTGAAAACCTAAAAATTTCTCCGCAGTACTTACGCTGTCAGCCGCATGCACAAAGAAGTCAATTTACGGCTTTCTAATTATCAAAATTTATAGCGGTCCGATCTACACTCTCAGGTTGAGGGTGTGGATGGAAGAGTCTATTACACAGGATATTTCGTATGGTCTTTGAGGTGATTGGTCCAATCTTTTTTCTTTTGGCCTTGGGATATCTGTCGGTAAAATGCAGTTTATTGAGCAAAGAACAAGTTGGAACCATTGGTGCATTTGTGATTAAAATTGCACTGCCGGCTTTGTTTTTTCAGTCATTAGCTTCTAAAGATTTGCATCAAATTTGGTATCCCGGCTATTTCTTTGTTTATACCGGAGTCACATTTTTGTTGTATGGCATGGCCTATTGGTTATTGTCGACACATTTTAAAAATAAAATGTCGCAAACAGCGGTACTGTCACTAGGCGCTGGCATGTCAAATACAGGTTTAATTGGTACAGCAGTCCTAAGCTTATTGGTCGGTCAAAATGCGATGACCTATACCTCATTAATCGTCATTATTGAAAGTGTGCTACTGATTCCAACGGTGCTGGTCCTTGCGCAATTAGGAAGTTCACAGCAAAAAGCCAATATTGGCGACATCATCAAAAATACCTTAATGACCCTGTTAAAAAATCCACTCTTTGCAGGGGTAATGCTAGGAATTGGGTTTGCAATTTTCCAAATTCGTTTACCTCATCAAATCAATGATGTACTGGCGATGTTAGGTCAAACGGCTTCACCACTGGCGCTGTTTGCAATTGGTGGAGGGATTGTCGGTATGAGCTTAAAGTATGTGAATGCTCAGAGCTTCTATTTGGTGATTTCAAGCAACTTGGTGATGCCTTTACTGACTTATTTGGGCTTACGCTATTTGACCGATGTCAGCCAAGAGATGTTATATGCAGGGACGATTATTGCCGCATTACCGATGCCGACAATTTTTGCTATGCTAGGACAAGTTTATGGCTTAAATGAAAAGACCTTAACGCCTTTATTGATGAGTACCATCTTGGGCTTTGTCGTAACAGGTGTATTAATCAGTCTGTGGTGGGCGTGATTTTGATCAGCTCAAGATTTGCTTAAACCCATGAAAAAGCCCTGCATGTGCAGGGCTTTTTTTAATGCTTAATTAACTCTTTTTCGCATTGGCTTTAGGTGCTTTGGCTTGTTCAGCAATCATTTTATCCACGGTTGCCAAAGATTCTTTGGCTTGGGGAATATTTTCTTTGGCTAATGCGCTAAATATTTTTTTAGCTTCAGGCAAATTTTGCGGGATGATATTGCCATTTACAAACATATTGCCCACCGCCATCAATGCAGGGACATAGCCTTTTTTTGCTAATTCTTGAATGCTATTCAGACCTTGCTGAATAGGCTTTTCATTTTTAGCTTTAAAGCCAGCACTGATGTCATAAAGCGCTTTGGCATGAATCGCAGGGTAGTTGCCTTTTTTAATCAGCGGATCAAGTTTACTGAGCGCCAATTTATCTGACTCAGGTTTATTTTCTGCAAAAAGTAAAATGGCATAGTCGATGGAGGCATCATCAAAACCAGCCGAAGATGCGCGTTCTAAATATTGTTTGGCCTTATTGGTGTCTTGTTTTAAGCCCAGTGTGCCCGTTGCATAATTTTTACCTAAAACATAGTTAGCAACTGGGTAACCTTTGGCTGCAGCCTGTTCATAGAGTTGGATGGCTTTTTTCTCATCCTTCGCTACGCCTTGACCTGTTTGAGTAAGATAGCCCAAATTATAAATAGCCTGAGCATTACCTTTTGCTGCAAGCTTGCTCAGTGTTTGGTAGGCGCCATTCATATCTTTGGCCTTGACCATAGCTTCCACTTTAGCAAATTCAGGATCGACGGCATCTGTTTTAGTTTCAGCAAAAGCGAGTTGAGTGCTCATTGCCAAAATGCTTGCGAGTAGGATTTTTTTCATCTTGAAACCTTTTGTAAATCATACACATAATTCCGTTTATGTGTTTTGGTGGTTATTTTTGTCGGTTTTTACATCATAGGTAGATTTACGTAAATGTAAAGTGAGGAATTGTGATTTAAAGCGTTTTTATAAAATAATGTTGATTGCCCTTAGCGCATTAAATGCCATGACTTTATTGCATCAAAAGCCTTTGCAAAAAAGCAGGACTCTGATTTAATCGCGCATTGTTATTTTCTCTGAGGCAGCGCGATGTTTATTAAAGGCATTAAACGCAATTACGATAAAATTAATGCAGATGAATCGATTGCAGATGAAGATAAAATTGATGCGCTTTTGATGAAACTGGGTGCAGAGTTTTTAGTCAGTAAAGAGGATCGTGTTTATATTTTCAAAAAAGGCGATTTAGAAGCTAAATTTGATGCCAAACATGCGCGCGCCTATCATTTTAAAGAATATGTATGCAAAGATATGAATAAGTTATTTCATGGATTTTGATTAAAATCATGATTTAAAAACGAAGACGTGAGGGGGGAATAAAGTTCCTCCTTATTTTAACTGTTGTGTACTGTAACAGCGTATGTGATTAAAAAAACTTTAATTTTCAAAAGTATAATATTTTCTAAAAATATAAATTGAATAAAATAGATACAAGGCATCTATGATGAATACAGATATACATGATTCATTGAGATGTATTTAAATATGATAAAAATAAGCGCCATCTTGATCCTTAGTTTCGTCTGTTCAATAACCAGTTGGGCTCAACAACCCAAGCTTGTTCCGCATCCAATCCATTTAAAAAATGGCAAGCAGTTTTCATTAAATTTGCCTGCAAATTTCGAGATCATTCCTGCTGCTGAAGGTCTCAAACGGGTACGCTTTTTTGCGCAAGCGCCTGATCGCAGAATGTTTGTCACGGATATGTATGATCTAACAGATAATAAAAAAGGTACTGTGTATATATTGGATGATTGGAATGCTGACACAGGTAAATTTGGCAAAATCATTCCTTATTTGACTGGTTTGAGAAATCCAAATTCAGTTCAGTTTTATACCGATGCTCAAGGACAGGATTGGCTCTATTTGGCAGAAACGCACCAACTGACACGGCAAAAATTCAACAAAGGAGAAACTCAGCCTTCGAGTAAGGCTGAAGTTTTAGCGACATTTCCTGATTATGGTTTGAGTTATAAATACGGCGGTTGGCATCTGACGCGGACGATTGCAGTCGGTGGAAATGGAAAGATTTATGTGTCGGTTGGCTCGAGTTGTAATGCGTGTGTAGAGAAAGAAAAAGTGCGAGCCTCAGTCATCGAGATGAATCCTGATGGTTCAGAGCAACGAATTTATGCGACAGGTTTGCGTAATGCTGTTGGTCTAAAATGGATCGGTAGATTTCTATTTGCGACCAATCAAGGTTCTGATCATTTGGGAAGTAAAAAGCCAGATGAAACTTTTTATGCGTTAAAGCGAGATGTCGATTATGGCTGGCCCGCATGTTATTCATGGCAGGGCAAAGTCTTGGCGGATGCTAAATTTAAACGTGCATCTGGCTGTAAAAATGTTCCATCGCCCTATGCTTATTTCCCTTCGCATTCCTCAGCACTGGGTTTTGATTATTTTGATCATCCAGACACAGATGCCACCATTAAAAATGCATTTTTAGTGGCCTTGCATGGCTCTACCGACGAAGCGATTGGCCATGGCTATCAAATTGCAATGATGCGTAAAGGACAAAAACTTGAAACCTTTATGGATGGTTTTTTAGTCGGTAAAAAGGTGTATGGGCGACCTGCTGATATTTACCGAATTGATGCAAATTCCTTTTATTTTTCGGATGATCGGGGTGGGGTGGTTTATTTTGTGAGGGAAAAAAATGAGTGATTAAAAAGCCAAAATTTTTAGGCTTTGGCTTTGAGTGATTGGATTTTAAAAAATTAATCTTTAATCGTCACGTCGTTTTAGGTATTACCATGAACCCGATGCGCCGCCGCCGCCTGAGCTGCCTCCTGAATCTCGTGAGGAAGATGAGGAAGAACTACTTGAGCTGCTTCCTGATGAAGAACTGCTGCTTGACGATGAAGAGCTGTAACTAGAGGAAGAAGACTGACTTGATTCGCTCGTTTTATTGAAAGGATTTAAACGCTCATATTGTTCATCCAACATTTTTTGACGTGCTTTTTCTTGTAAATATTGATTATAAAAAGCGGTGAGATAGGTATTTTCAGTCCCTGCTCTGAATCGATATAAAAACACTGCATATCTTAATAAAAGTAAAATAAAACAATTGGTTATGGATGTTAATATAATGAATGATATTTGAGGATAGAATTCGATGAAGTAAAAAATGCCGAAGCCAAATAAAGCAAAAATCTGAAGTGGTAAGCTGTATAAAATAGTTTTAAGTAATCTGTATGGTTCATTGAAGGGAAGAAATATAGTCAACATAAAAGGGGCATAAAGAGGAATAGATGCGCAAAGTAAAAATGCAATTTTTCCAAAATTTAAATAACCAAAAATCAAAAGATGAATAAAAATTTCAAAGATAAGGAGTCCAATAAAAGCACCTAAGGCACCATTAGTACCAAATTTAATAATCACTTTTGTGTAACACCAATAGAGTGGGATACACAATAAGAATGATAGAAATATTCCAGCTATTGTTTTTAGAATGTGATCTATTTTTTGATCTTCGTTTTTAGGTTTACCAAGAGTAATTGATTTATCTAGTAACTTTTTTTGTGTTTCTTTAAAGCCATTAAAATAGTCATTATTTTGGAAATTTGGAGCGAGTGTGTGTCGAATTATGCGCCCAGCTTCTAGATCAGTGAAATCTCCCTCTAAACCATAACCTACCTCGAACCGCATTTTACGATCATCTTTTGCAACCAAAAGTAGTAAGCCGTTATCGAGCTTTTCATTGCCAATTTTAAGTTTATTGAATATCTCAAGTGCATATTGATCAATAGGTTTTCCATTGGTCGAGGGAATCATCAAAATTTTAAAGTCGATATGCTTTTGCTGATAAAGCTGCTCGTTTTGCTTTTTTAACTGGACAATTTCATCGCGGGAAAGCGAGTTGGTTTGATCGACCACATTGCTATTTTTTAGCTCTTCCAATACCGCTGAATTTATCTCGGCATAAATATTTGGCGATATAAAACAACTGAAGAGAATGAGGCAATTCAATAAGAAAAAGCGAAATGGGAAAGGGATGAGCATTTTTATAAATCTTTATATTTTGTTGTAATTTTAAATAGTAATCAGAATAAGAGCCAAACAACTTTTGTAATTTGGCTCTTATTTTCAAAATTAAGATGCTTAAGCAGGACGTGCCACATCACCATTCAATGCATCAGGCAAGGCTAAAACTGTCACATCTAACTCTTCTAAAGCTTCTGGGCGTGCCACAACTAAAGCTACATAACCATTTTCTACAGCCGCGCTATTGACCACTTGTACGCCTTTATTCAGCTGTTCGCCTTGTGCAGGAGTAGCGCCTGTACCTGAAATCGCATGCAGCCAAGCTTTCGGTTTGGCTTTAAACCATAAACGTGCAATCACTTCCTGACCCAAATAACAGCCTTTGTCATAGTGGACGCCTTCACGCTGATGTAGACGTAACTCTTGCGGTTGGAACACATGTTCAATGGCTTGGTCAATATAGGCCTGACCCGCTTGAATGGCTTGAACTTCCCATGCTGCAACATCCGTCGGTTCCGAAGTAAATGTCGTTTCATCAGCCACTAAACTTGGAAAAACTGTACCAGTTTCTTCAAGTTTCATCTTAGAAAATGCACCAAATTTTTTAATATGTTTGGCAAATTCTTCGGCTTGATCTGCTGTAGTGACAATAGAAAAACTTTCAGCACTGTGTTTGGTGAGCCATAAACCAAAGTGAATACGGCCTTTGAGGTCGCAGATTGCAGTATAACGTGTTGCATTTTCTTCAAGGCGTTCAACATGCAAAGTCACTTGTCCTTGTAGAAATTTTTGTGCATCGACACCGTTGAGAGAAAAAGATGTGAATGCCATAGACGTTGTCATGACCAGCCTCAGTATAAATTTTAGATATCATTAATCATGTTATTTTGCAGCAAGCCGCAGTGTAAGGCAAACAAAAAGCCCATATTGATATGGGCTTTTGTACAGCAGAGATCTGTCTTAGTGATTGTGTGTCGGCATATCGCTTGCAGTCATATCTATAGTGGAATGATGTGAAGGCGGTTCACTATTACAATCATATTGGTCGCCACAAATACGCACGGTTTCCATCATGCCTTGATCTTCATGGTCTAAAATATGGCAGTGCAGCACGAAGTCGCCTTCAAATTTTTCGTACTTGCTGCGCACAAAGATTTTATAGCCCTGTTTGACGAAGAGCGTATCTTTCCAAACGCCTTTCATTCCATGATATTGCGAGTCAATATTTCCTGCACTATCTTTATCTGAGCTGCCGATCGCACTGACATCGACACCATTTTCATTCAATATTTTCACGACTTGGAATGGATTGACATGAATATGGAAGGGATGACTTGCAACATTACTGCTCAACTCCCACTCTTGGGTTTGCCCGATTGGAAGCTTGCGGACATAGCTATGGTGGGTATGGTCTTCATCGTGGTAGGCATCGCCAAAGCTGATCAAGGTACCTTCTTCGGCATGACGAATACCAAATTTAAAGCTGCCATCTGCATTGAACAGAATGTCAAAGTTGGTGATTTGCTTCGCCATCGTTTTGAGCATTTCATCGACTTCAGCAGTCATTAAACTCGCATGAGAGATAAAGGCTGATAAATCACCCTGTTCGAGCTGTGCAATCACTTCTGGTGCTAGTTTCAATTGGGTTGCCTGACTTTTCAAAAAGTTATAAGGCGTTTGCTGCGGTAGTTGGGTTGCTTTTACATTGACCCAACCGAGGAGCTGTGTATTGAGTTTTTCTTCCGGTGCGCGACGAAGTAGCGGACTTGATTCAGGCGCATTAATTTCATCTTCTAGATTCAGCTTGGCATCGTATACACAGTATTTATTGGTGGTCGGGAAGGCGAGCATGGCATCAAAGCGATAACCCGGCTGAAAAATTTCAATCCCTTGCTTTTGGATTTTACCCATGGTCAAGCCGTCTTGTGCAAGGGTATATAATGGTAATGTTTTCAGTGTTTTAAACTGTGAAGACATCGACTTGCTTTGATACTTTTGACATTCGCTCAGGGTTTGCTCTGCGGTAAAGTGCGCAGAATCAGGTAGTTCTTTGATGGTCAAACCAATGGTGTCACGGATACCGCCGTGAATCATGCGCCAGCGGTGGTATTGGTTCTGATCCACCTTAATTTCACCAAACATTTTGCCATTGATACTGGTAAAACGATTTTCATCCGCCCATGAGGTGGGTATATCGAGTTTTGAATAATCTTCTAAGCTATAGATGCAGGGTGTACCATTCACTTGGCTTAAATTGCTGTCGCAATCTTCATTGTATTGAATCTGCTGGAACAGCATGATTTTTTCATGGTCATACTGCTGGGTTTTTTGATTTTTCCATAAGATGTCCAAATCTCCAGTCTGCTGAATTTGCCCCTGTCGAATGACGGGTTTTCGCTCTCCCTCAATAATCAAAGGGCCAGCCATGCCGCTTGAGACCTGAATCGCGGTTGAACCATGCACATGAGAGTGATACCAAAATGTTCCCGCAGGATGATTCGGTTCGATCTTAAATTCGTAATGAAAATCTTGCTGAGGTTTTAAGCTCAAAAATACGTTGTCACTATTTCCTTGCGGGCTAACCCAAAGACCATGTGTATGTAAATTTGTGGTGTTAAAACAGTTCCCTTGGTTAATATTGGTCACTGGACTTGGACAGGTCTCCGTCGATTCAACAGGGAGGTGATTGACCAGATGAATTTTTAAATTGTCACCTTGTTTCGCACGAATTTGTGGGCCAACCAGTACATCAGAGACACTGCCATCGCTATTTTTCGAGTTCCAGAGTTCAGGTTTAGTCAGATAGCCTCTGACCTGTAATAGGTCATTTTCACCGGTTTCAGGATCGTATAAGGCTTGGCGTTTATAGGCAATTAGCAGTTCATGTTCACCTTGTGCATTGGCTTTCAAACGTGGTGGATTCGAGACGACAGTCGGTGAGTCTACTTCCTCTTCTTGAATCGTCGAATCTGTTGTCGATTGGTCGTTGTCGCCACAGGCAATGAAGCTGAGACAGCTTAAGAGGCAGCCAGCCCCAATGATGGTTTTAAATTTTGTCATGATCTTTCCCCAAAGCATAATGACGGTAGAACAGTAGTCGCTGATTTATTTAGCTAAGGTTTTGTAAATATTGTGATTATTTTGGCGAGTACAGCGAATTACTGTGCTTGTATGTCGTGCTTTTATTATCTGAGAGAGGGGTGATTCGACGCTATCCCTGCAAATAGGTATAAATTGAGAATTAAGATAAAATAAATAATAAAAGCGTGTTTTGAATCACATTATGACTTTGAGGCGCAATGAGCTAATAAAATAATTTAATGCCTTGATTATTAAATACTAAAATTGATAAGACTGATTTTTAATCAATTTGGTTGATATTTAGATTAAATATTATGCAGTGCAATTTACCTTAGACTAAAGAATGAGGCGGATTTGCAGCTATTTTTCAAAAAAATTCATATTTAGAGCGAATATTCCAAAGTTAGTGTAACTAAATATTTCAAAAACCCCTATTTTTATATTTAACTCTATGAAATATATGAGATTTGGGAAATGGGTTTTCGGCAGTGTAGTATGCCTATCGAACAAAGATGAATTGTCTATGAAAAAGACAACGCAAAAAAATGAAAGACCGAGGGCAGGAACGCTATGAACAACAATTACCGTAAACCGCTGCAAGGCACCCAGCTAGAATACTTCGATGTACGTCAAGCCGTAGAAGATATTCAGCCAGGCGCATACGCAAAACTCCCATATACATCTAAAGTCCTTGCAGAGCAGTTGGTTCGTAAATGCGACCCTGCAATCTTAGAACAGTCTTTAAAAGAACTGATTAACCGCAAACAAGACCACGATTTCCCTTGGTACCCTGCACGTGTGGTGTGTCATGACATCTTAGGTCAAACAGCATTGGTTGACCTTGCAGGCTTGCGTGATGCGATTGCAGACCAAGGCGGCGACCCGTCAAAAGTCAATCCTGTTGTTCCAACGCAGCTGATTGTTGACCATTCTCTTGCTGTAGAGTTTGGTGGTTTTGATCCTGATGCATTTGAGAAAAACCGCGCGATTGAAGACCGTCGTAACGAAGACCGTTTCCATTTCATTGAATGGACCAAAACAGCCTTTGAAAATGTTGATGTGATCCCTGCGGGCAACGGTATCATGCACCAAATCAACTTGGAAAAAATGTCTCCAGTGATTCAAAACCGTGATGGTCTGGCATTCCCAGACACTTGCGTGGGCACAGACTCACATACGCCGCATACTGATGCCTTGGGCGTAATTTCTGTCGGTGTCGGCGGTTTAGAAGCTGAAAATGTGATGCTGGGACGTGCATCTTGGATGCGTCTGCCTGACATCATTGGTGTAGAACTTGTAGGTCAGCGTCAAGCAGGCATTACCGCAACCGATATCGTATTAGCGCTCACAGAATTCTTACGTAAAGAACGTGTGGTCGGTGCTTATTTAGAGTTCTTCGGTGAAGGTGCTGACAGCATGTCAGTGGGTGACCGTGCAACGATCTCGAATATGACCCCTGAATACGGCGCAACGGCTGCAATGTTCTACATCGATAAAAACACCATTGATTACCTAACGCTGACAGGCCGTGAAGCGGATCAAGTGAAATTGGTTGAAGGCTATGCCAAAGAAATCGGTCTTTGGGCGTCGGATATGACAGCGGCAGAATACCCGCGTGTACTACGTTTTGATTTATCACAAGTCACTCGTAATATTGCAGGTCCATCGAACCCGCATGCGCGTGTATCGACGGCTGACTTAAAAGCCAAAGGCATTGCAGGCAACTTAGAAGCAGCGCGTGCGCAAGAAGCAGAAGGTTTAATGCCAGATGGCGCTGTGATCATCGCGGCCATTACCTCTTGTACCAATACCTCAAACCCCCGTAATACCGTTGCGGCAGGTTTGTTGGCACGTAAAGCAAATGAATTGGGTTTAGTGCGTAAACCTTGGGTGAAATCATCATTTGCACCAGGTTCTAAAGCTGCGGCTTTATACCTAGAAGAAGCAGGTGTACTCGGTGATTTAGAAAAGCTGGGTTTTGGTATCGTGGCATATGCATGTACCACGTGTAATGGTATGTCGGGCGCGCTCGATCCAGTGATTCAGCAAGAAATTATTGACCGTGATTTGTACGCAACTGCGGTACTTTCAGGTAACCGTAACTTTGACGGCCGTATCCATCCTTATGCAAAACAAGCGTTCTTGGCTTCGCCTCCACTCGTTGTGGCGTATGCGATTGCAGGGACAATTCGTTTTGATATCGAAACCGATTCACTGGGTAATGACAAAGACGGTAATCCAATTTACTTAAAAGACATTTGGCCGTCTGATGCTGAAATTGATGCATTGGTGAAAGAAGCAGTTAAACCTGAACAGTTTAAGAAAGTGTATATCCCAATGTTTGATTTGGGTGAGCGTGAAAAAGCGGCAAGCCCACTATACGACTGGCGTCCGCAAAGTACTTATATCCGCCGTCCACCGTACTGGGAAGGCGCGTTGGCTGCACCGCGTACTTTAGCCAATATGCGTCCGCTTGCGATCTTGGGCGATAACATCACTACAGACCATTTATCACCATCAAATGCAATCATCATGGATTCGGCAGCCGGTGAGTATCTGGCGAAAATGGGCTTGCCTGAGGAAGATTTCAACTCTTATGCAACGCATCGCGGTGACCATTTAACAGCGCAACGTGCGACTTTGGCGAATCCTAAACTGTTTAATGAAATGGTGGTACGTTCTGACGGTACCATCAAGCAGGGTTCGAAAGCGCGTGTAGAGCCTGAAGGCGAAGTGATGCGTATGTGGGAAGCGATTGAAACTTATATGAATCGTAAGCAGCCACTGATCATCATTGCAGGTAAAGACTACGGTCAAGGTTCGAGCCGTGACTGGGCAGCTAAAGGTGTGCGCCTTGCAGGTGTAGAAGTGATTGTGGCGGAAGGTTTTGAGCGTATTCACCGTACCAACTTGGTGGGTATGGGCGTGTTACCGCTTGAGTTTAAAGCAGGGACTGACCGTAAAACATTGAAGCTGGATGGTACAGAGCTGTATAGCGTGATTGGTAATATTGCACCACGTTCTGACCTGACTTTGGTGATTGAGCGTTCTACCAATGACGGTAAGAATGAAATTATTAAAGTACCTGTAACTTGCCGTTTAGATACGGAAGAAGAAGTGTCTGTATATGAAGCGGGTGGTGTATTGCAACGCTTTGCACAGGATTTTTTAGAAGCGAGTGCGTCATAAGAGTGTAGTCTAAAGTCATTGATATTGTTTGAAAAATGCTCTAACTTGATGTTGGGGCATTTTTTTGGAATGAATATGGATTTTAACGTCTTAGTATCCGATGATTTTTTGAATATATGTACAAATAATAAAATAAAAATCAAAGATAATAAAAAAATCGTTACATTTATCAATGATTTTGAAGATAGAAAATGGAGGTCTAGTAAGTTTTTTAACTTTATATGGAATAACATTGCTGAAACAGCTCTGAATCACAAAGAAAGAGAAGCTTTATTTGATAAAAGTCGGGAAAAATTAATAGAATCTGCAAAAAAACTAAGATTATCAGAGCCGACTGATACGATTGGTCGGGGGAGTGAAATAGCAGAAATAATGCTTTATGCAATTATGAAGCATCATTACGGTGCTCTGCCTGTTGTACCTAAAATATATTACAAACAAAATAGTCAAGACAATGCAAAAGGTGCAGATAGTGTTCATATTATAGTTGATGGAGACAACTATAGTTTATGGTTTGGCGAGGCAAAATTTTTTTCTAACTTGAGTGACCAAAATTTTTATCAAATTACAAATTCACTTTCTGAGGCTCTTAAAACAGAAAAATTAAAGAAAGAAAATTCGATTATTACAGGTTTAAGTGATCTAAATGGCTTAGGTATTGAAAATGAGTTGTTAGATAAAATAATTAAAGATTTATCCCCCAAAAATTCAATCGATAACATTAAAAAATTAATTAATGTGCCTATTATGATTATACATGGGTGTGAGATAACTGAGGAAACATCTTTATTTGATGAAGATTATATTTCTAAAATGAAAAAACATTATTTTGAAAAAGCTAATAAGTATTTTTTAAGTCAATATAATAAATTAAAAGAAGTGCCGTTTTATGATTTAATTAAATTTCATTTAATACTATTCCCAGTGCCAAATAAAGATAAAATAGTTGACAGATTTATAAAAAATGTTGAGCACTATAAGGCGGAGGCTGAAGACTAATGGATGCTTTCGAAGAAATGCATGGGATCAATGAATTTCTAATCCTTGGTAATGAAAAAGATGCTAGGGAAAAAATTATTAGACTAGTTGGTAATTTAGATGATTTGGATTCAGAAGATAAAAAAATAATAATTCCACCTTTAAATGACTTATTAAGGCAGGTAGGACTCTATCCTTATATAGATAAAGACTATGCTACATGGCAAGAACAGATTCTACTAAATGCTTTTTCAGTTAATATAGGGGGGAAAGAAGTAGTTTTACATAGAGAGCAATCTAAACTTTTATCTGGACTATTAGATGGGAAAAATTTAGCAGTAAGTGCGCCAACCAGCTTCGGAAAAAGTTTTATTGTTGATGCATTTTTACAACTAAGAAAACCAAATACTGTAATGATGATTGTTCCAACAATTGCCTTAGCAGATGAAATAAGAAGGAGGCTACAGCCTAAGTTTGGTCGAAATTACAAAATTATTACGACAGCAGATATAGAATTGGCTGAAAAAAATATATTAATTTTGCCTCAAGAAAGAGCTCTAAGTTATCAAGGAGTCGTAGGAGAAATTGATTTACTGATAGTAGATGAATTTTATAAAGCTAGTAAACAAGAGAGTGACGATAGAAGCATAAGCTTACAACGAGCAATGCTCGAGTTCCAACAAATTGCTAAACAAAGATATTACTTAGCTCCAAATATAAATAGCCTTACAAACAATATATTTACTAAAGGCATTGAATTTGTCCCTATTGATTGTAATACAGTTACTTTGGACATTGATCGTACTTATGAAAGAATAAATGAGAAATTTGATAAAACTAAAGCTTTGTTTGGTATATTAAATAAAGCAGAGGGAAAAACTTTGATCTATGTTAACTCTCACCCTTCATTAGATAATGTTCTTACGCTACTTTCAGAAAATACTAATAATAAAGAACATGCCTTTTTGGTAGAATTCTCCAAATGGATTAAAAAAAATTATTCTAATACATGGCGATTGGGTTATCTAATACAAAAAGGAGTTTGTACTTACAATAGTAATTTGCATAGATCATTATCTCAAATACAATTGAATGTATATGAAAATGATATTCCACTAGATGTAATGGTCTCTACTTCATCAATAATTGAAGGTGTAAATACTAGCACAAAAAATATAATTTTATGGAGTAATAAGCTAAGTACATCATTATTAAGCTTCTTTACTTATAAAAATATTATGGGTAGAAGTGGGCGTATGTTTAAATACTTTATTGGTAATGCTTTCCTATTAGAAAAGCCTCCTGAAGAAATTGAATTAGAATTAGACTTGGTACTTCAAGATGAGGCATCTTTGATGATTGAAGATGACTATCTAAGAGAAGAGTTGAGCGATGAAGAACTAAAAAGGATAATTGCATTTAAACATAAAATGGCAGATTTACTCGGATTAAAATATTCCGATTTAATTGCTTTAAGAGATTTGGATGCCTCAAATTCTTCTACACTTCAGAAAATTGCACATGCAATTTTGATAAATAAATTAAGTTATAGAAAATTAAATTTATTAAATGCGGACTCTTTATTTTGGGAGAGTTCTTTAAAAGAAATTCTTTTTAACGTAAGACCAGCAGGCTTGGGTAAATCATATAATGATATCATTAAATATATTTTGATAGTTAAAAATAATTGGTTTAAAACTATTCCAGAATTATTAGTAGAATTAGAAAATTATGATCTAAGTATTGAAGATTTTTTTAAACTTGAAAAATCTATTTCTTATAATTTGGCAAATATCTTGAAGTCTGTTGAGACGCTTTATAATAAAAAAAATGGTAGTCAATTAAATATTAGTGGTTTTATTGAGAAGCTTTCACATGCTTTTCTACCGAAAAATGTATTCTATTTGGAGGAATATGGACTTCCTAGGTTTATTTCAAAGAAGATCCATGCATCTCAAGTGATAGACTTAGAAAATAATGAATTTGAAATAAATGAAGTTATTGATCAGTTTATACAAATCGGCTTTGAAAACCTAATTGATGAGATAAAGGGTTTAGATTTGTTCGATGAATATGTCATAAAAATATTCTATGAAGGTATCGAGATTAAAAACTAAAGTTCGCCCAAACGACATCATCATTTACAAAAATGACCAATAGACATTCATCACAAGAAGGTTATACTGAATCTACCATTTCTAAAAACACATGGAGAACAAAAATGGTTACTGCTGGTCAAAAACCCGGAACAGGCTTCTATTTTTGTGTTCAATGCGGACACCGCGTTTACTTAGAAATTGGTACTGATCGTTTACCACCGTGTACCAAATGCCAAGGCAATCAATTTAACAATAAGAATGCCTAAGCTGCAAAACACTAACAGTTATCCGCTGTTTAGAAAGAAAAGCCCTATCACTCGATAGGGCTTTTTGCTAACGTATAACACTGCATATATAAAAACAAATTGCACATTTAACTGTTCGGAGAAGCCCATGGAAACAATATTAGGACTGTGTATTGGTATTGGCTTAAGTGCTGCTTGTGGCTTCCGTGTCTTTGTGCCTTTATTGGTGATGAGTGTTGCTTCCATTTTAGGATTATTCGAACCGATGAAAGGATTCGAATGGTTGTCTATGCCTGCGGTTTGTATTGGCTTAGCAATTGCGACGGTTTGTGAAATTGCAGCGTACTATATTCCTTGGGTAGATAATGCGCTCGACACCATTTCAACACCTGCAGCCATGATTGCAGGGACCATCGCTACAATGGCAGTAAGCTCAGGTGAAATGTCACAGTTTGCCAGTTGGGCGGCAGCAATTATCGTGGGTGGTGGTACAGCAACAGCAGTGCAAATGAGTACCGTCGCTGCACGTGGCGTATCTACCGCAACCACAGGTGGCGTTGCAAACCCCATCTTATCTACTGGAGAGTGGATTGGTGCTGCAGTCTTGTCAGTATTGGCCTTTTTAGTCCCATTTTTCGTGGTGATCTTAGTGATTGCAATCGTGATCTGGTTGGTTCGCCGCATACGCCAAAAACGAACTGTACAGGTCGATACCCCTTTATAAACCAATCAACATTTCACTCTAAAATGAATCCATCTTTTAGAGTGAGTGATCTGCGTGTTTGCTTAATAAATATAGAAATAAAAATCCGAAACTGAGTATTAGCAAAGTTTGATAAAGATTATAAAAATTATAAGAAGTGCTACTGATACAGAGACCTTCATACAGTTAGAGACAGTACTTTCGGTTGTCTGATTTGGACGCCGTATTTGTTGATGTCAGTTCGAGTGAAAAATACCTTTATTCAACATTCCAAGCACTCGGCTTAAGCGCAAAAAAATACTATCGAGAAATCCCACCTATCTGTCCTAAAAGAGCACATCATTCTGCGTTTAAGTCATCCAAGAGACGGCTAAAAAAATCTTTAAATTGCGATTGATTTTTGAACAATAAAGGCATAATTTTAGTATGTGATTATAAATCACATAATTTTTATATGGATTTATTAATCTTTGAATTTTATAAAAAATAATGAGGGGAATGGTAGATGATTAAATTTATAGTCGATGAAAATGCCTTAACGAATGGCTCGCATTTAATTCACAATGGTACGCAAGGATGTGTAGACATGCCGCAATTTGACCAGCAAATATTGATTGGTTATTTTGCCAATTTCGAACTCGCTTATAAGCGTGCACGAATGAGCTGGCCAACAGAAAAAGTTGTTGGTTGCGATAAATGCTGTAGTCAAAGCTAGAAATTCAACATGCATTAACTTTGAAATAACGCTGTATATCCAAGAAAAATGGCGCAGAAATTGCTAACTAAAACAGGTAATCGCGTTATTTATAGGATATGCAGCATGACCACAGAAACCATCCGTTCTACAAAATATCCAGCACAGGCACATGCCTATGCAGCATGGCCTTTGATCCTGATCATCATTGGTGGTGCGATTGGACTGGTATATGCTGTGATTGCTTATTTGATCAATCTCAAAATATATGCATCAGACCTCAGCCGAATGAATAAAATTTTGGCCAATTTACTCTGTGGTATGGCAGCATGTAGTGGTTGGTGGTTTAGCGCACAGTGGGTGCAAAGTTATTTAGCTCAATGACCAATAATGCGTTGAATAGATCAACCCTAATATCTGCAGAACATGGATAGGCTTAGATCTCTACTCAAAGGGCGGAGTTTTGTATGAAGTTAAGGGATGAATGTTCAGCGGCGATATATTTTTAAATTTGACGCTGTGTTTGGACGTTTTGTCTATTGTAAAAGAAAATTTTCTTATAATTGGGCAAATCTGCAGATAAAAAACGCTGAAATGAGCTGAAAAGATAAAATATCCTGCTAAACCTAAAATGGCTGAAAAAATTTGCTGAATTTGTAGAAAATTAGAAAAACTTAGGAAATTAATCCCGATCCTCTTTGGTTAAAGTATATCTCAAGGGTGTGATAGAGATTGAAAAGAGTAGCATGCTGTCAGTGGTGCAAAACACGTGTACAGTACTCACCCAAAAGGTCTCGATTCAGCTTAGGACGCTATAAACCAGAAGTTTATAGGCTATAAGATCATGACTTACAAAGTGATGATAGTTGAAGTAAACAATATTGTTTTCTCTTATACCACCCCAAAAATTTAAGCCAAAATAAAAAAGAATAATGAATCATTACTCCTTTAATCCGCATAAAACAAACCACACCAATTTAATCACCATAAGCTTAAAGATCATCAGGCATCTCCGGTAAAAATAGTCCTAAGCCAAGTGTCAAATCTGAACGAATTTCATTTTCATCACATTTTCATCGCATTGAATAGCTTTTGTGCTTTTTGCTACTTTTTTCAAGCACACCTCAATTTTCAAATCTCGCTGTGGTATGCATTATTGACTCTTAATCCAGTTGGAGAACTCATTTCAATACAAGTTCTCATTGGTTAAAAGTCCTGTCTAGAATTCAAATGATCCCGATGGTTTGAGTGATAAACTATGGCGAAAATTCTCGGGAAAAGTCATTTATCAGATGGAAAAAATGCTAAAACATGATACAAGAAGAAAATATTTTCAATATATCTTTAAATGTGAAAAATATTTTTAAAATAAGTCAAAAATAGTAATTTTCAGGGAAACAATCCCTCATCGATACCACTACTATATATCTCAAGGGTGTGATAGAGATTGAAAAGAGTAGCATGCTGTCAGTGGTGCAAAACACGTGTACAGTACTCACCCAAAAGGTCTCGATTCAGCTTAGGACGCTATAAACCAGAAGTTTATAGGCTATAAGATCATGACTTACAAAGTGATGATAGTTGAAGTAAACAATACTGTTTTCTCTTACACCCTAAAAAATTTTTAAGAATTCAAACGAATAATAAATCCTTCCATCTTTTTCAAAATTCCAAACTTCGCATTCATTCCCAACAAATTTTGATCACTGCTGATGTAATGAATATCACGCAGAACAACTCAAACTTAATCTAAGCTTCGGATTGTCCTTTTTCACAAAGTTGTTATGCTTAACTATCTAAATTTTAAATAATTTTGATATGGGTTATCTGAATCAATTGATACAGGATTGTCTGCAGGCACAGCAGACTAAAGCTGAGCGTATATTTGAGTTTTCAAGTTTTGATGATCTTGCTCTACACGCACATTATATTTATGTGATAGAGCAGGTTGGTGGCGATATACAGCAGACATATCAGGACTATGCTGCATTTAAGGCATTGAAAACCCATGCCTGTGCCAAGTTAAATCAACCCAATCACATTCTGTATGTTGGATCATCACGGACAGGTATAAAGAATCGTTTAAAACAACATTTAGGTTTTGGGCCTAAACGAACCTATGCCTTGCATTTATCGCAGTGGTTTCAGGGCAAATATCGCATCACACTACATCAGTATCCTTTAACCACGAGTGCAAGCATCTTACAGTTACTGGAGGATGATTTGTCTCA
Organism: Acinetobacter sp. CFCC 11171; assembly: GCF_003268405.1. Lineage (NCBI taxonomy): Bacteria > Pseudomonadati > Pseudomonadota > Gammaproteobacteria > Moraxellales > Moraxellaceae > Acinetobacter > Acinetobacter sp. CFCC 11171. The sequence goes on from NZ_LQXP01000012.1 coordinate 83,960, forward strand.
TTCATTAGCACCAGCCTTTGGTAAATTGAGGACCAATAATCGTTAGGGTTAGACCTGATCGGTTAAAGTCGATTGACAGCGAATTAGTCAGTTGTTATTTTGCCGACATTCTCCCAGTACACAGTCTGTCCATGCCTTTAGATCCCAACTTTGTCTATGCGCCGCCTCAAGGTCCTCTACGTATTTTGTATGAAGATGCAGACTTGGTTGTCATCGAAAAACCAGCGGAATTGCTGTCGGTTCCGGGACGTTTGCCTGAGCATCATGACAGTGCCTATCTTCGAGTTTTGCAACAGTATCCAGCAGCAAAGATTACCCATCGTTTAGACATGGCAACATCAGGCATTTTGATGTTTGCGAAACACCGCGATGCAGAAGTGGCGGTGAGTAAAATGTTCCAAGCGCGAACGGTTCAAAAGCAATATGTAGCTTTGGTTCAGGGCAAGCTAGAAGGTGAGGGCAGTGTTGAAGTGCCCTTAATTACAGACTGGGAAAATCGCCCACGTCAGATGGTGCATTTTGAATTGGGCAAACCTTCAAAAACCTTGTATCAAGCCATTAGCTATGATGCAAGCAAGGATATTAGCCGAGTATTATTAACACCAGTGACAGGGCGTTCTCATCAGCTACGCGTACACATGATGCATATTGGGCACCCCATTACAGGGGATCAACTGTATCACCCGAATGCAAAGCAAAGCTCACTCGGACGGATGGCGTTACATGCTTGTGATCTGGCATTTACCCAGCCCTTAACCCAACAAGCTGTTCATATTCATTGCGCAGCAGAATTTTAAAGCATATTCATGTGAATGCTCACTGTTCATAAAATCTGCTGTGTTGCATTGAAAATTTTATGCAGCTTAGCAAGCTAAGAAAAATTACAGCTTTAAATAGGTTTTTCTGCTTAAAAATAAATCATGATATACACTATATCCCCAATTCTGGGGATATATAAATGATTTAAATATCTCTATAAAGTGTGTGAAATATTTACAAAGATTAATATTAAGTTTCTTTGTATCTTTTAGTAAATAAATACCATTTCTAAAGTTTTATTATATTTTCTAAAGAATATTGATTGATTATTTCTTAATATGAAAATTTTTTATTAAATTGATTTAAAACAGTATTTTAGTTGAATTGTGTGCAAGTGTGTATTTGGTCAGATAAATACGGTTTTTTGCATTTGTTCTGCTAATATGAAATGAATTATAGATTTTAACTTTTGTAACTTAGGTTTGTTTTGGGGAATAAACTTAAATTATTGAAGCTTATTTTGAGGATTAGCAAATGATCAATATTGCTTTAATCGTCCTTATCATCCTATTAATTGTGGCTCTCCTTTTTGTTTATAACCGCAAATTGAAAAATGATAAAACCCTACGTTCACTGCAGGAAAACTTCGATCGTGCGCGGTTAAAACTGGCTGAAACAGAGTCGCAGCAAGATGAACTGAATTATGAAATCAGTCAATTACGTATTCAAAACAGTGGGCTAAAAATCCAAGTCGATAAAGTAGCAAAATATCAACATATTGTAGAGATTGAACAATATGTTGAGTATCGAACTTTACAGGCTGATGGTTTGGTGGAAGTCACCAAAGCCAATGCCGATATCATGTTGAATGATATTCGCGCACAGATCGAACAAGTGCGTCAGTATTTGAGCAAATATCAAGAAAGAGCTAAATCACAAATACAGGAACAAGCCCGTGCCGAGTTAAAGGGTTTGTATAGCCAAGCGCTGGATCAGCAGCATTTGGAAAACATCAACCGTGCTTTGGACAACAAAATACGGGGCTATCAGTCAGCATTCTTTTTACCTTTACAGAGTATTTTAGATCAGCTGATGGATGGCATGAATGAATCTGCGGCAAAGCAAAATTTGACTGCAGTACGTTGCAAAATGATTGATGCAATGGAGCAGCAATCGACTGCAAAATGTAATTATGTTGATGAAGAACGTCGTTTGGCTGCGATGCAATTATTTACATTGGTGTTTAATAGTCGTGCTGATTTGTATTTAGCCCAATTAAATACCAAAAACTTAGGTGAGCTATTGCAGGCTTTGGCGGATGATTTCACCTTGCTCAATGTGCATGGTGTACATTTTAGTCAGGCACGGGTACTCGACAGTTATCTACAATTACGCTTAGAAGAATTGAAAATGGCAGCTTTGGTTTTACATTTCAAAGAAACTCAGGCCAATATGGACGTTGTGGTTTAATTTGAATTGTTATCAGAAAGATCACTTCGGCGTTCTATTTCTGATTAAAGAGATTTAGCTAATGCAAATTGCAACAATTATCCGTTAATCTAAGTCAACAGAATAAAATTCATAAACGATAAGGGAAAGTACAATGACTCGTGATTTTAAACAATTTCCAGATGATGATAATGGCAATGTGCTGTGGCAGATGCAGCAAGATGGTGATGATTTATCTGTGCCGCACGAAATCGAATATTCAATTGCCTTTTCCAACGAAGCGCAGGCTGAACAGTGTGCATTGTATTTATTGAAAGAAGAGCAAAAAATTTCGTTGTTCCAAGATGAAGAATCAGATCGCGTGGAATGGATTATCACGGTCTATGTTTATATGGAGCCTGATTATGAAGATATCGTTGATTTAGAGCAGTGGTTTATTAAAATTGCGGAACAACATTCGGGCGAATATGACGGCTGGGGTTGTATGGCTTATATCTACGAAGATGATGATCTGGATGAAGATGAAGCACAATTGAGCTAAGTCTCACTATTGCATCTTTAGCAACAAGAACCCAGTGATTCAACTGGGTTTTTTATTATTTAAATTTTATAAAAATTGTGTAAAATTTTGATTTTTAAATATTTTTAATCAAAATAAATATGAATGCAGCTCACAAAACATAACACTGCATTGCGTTAAAGTGATGGGATCAATCTGTAGGATTCGCTATAGTATTGAACAGCAATGACCTTTCTCGCACGTCTCAAAGCTGTCTCATTTAGAACGTTTCAGTGTGATAAAAATGGACGATAAAGCGAGGGTGAATGCATGTGGATGATTCAGTGAAAACAATGACAAAAGGACATCATCATGAGCAATACTGTTCGATTACATCGTGTTTTTAGTGCGCCTGTAGAGCGCGTTTATCGTGCCTTTGTGGAGCCAGATGCTTTGGTTAAATGGATGGCACCGCATGGATTTACGGCCCATGTGGAGCATTCGGATGTGCGTGTAGGTGGCTCGTACCGCATGTCGTTTCAAAATTTTTCAACGGGAACCACACACGCTTTCCATGGTGATTATCATGAAGTCGTGCCCAATCATTTACTGCACTATACAGACCAATTTGATATGCCAGAGTTGGCCGGTGAAATCGAGGTCACTGTTGAGTTTAAAGCGGTATCAGTAGGAACCGAAGTGACGATTGTACAGGCAGGGTTGCCGAGCGTTATTCCACCTGATGCCTGTTATTTGGGTTGGCAGGAGTCTTTACAGTTACTGGCTTTTTTAGTGAATCCAGCGATTCCGGATGAATAATCTGACGAATGATCGAAAAACTGCAAATAGGCGAAGGAGGGCTTAATGACTGTACACATTAAACGTATTTATGATGAGATAAGCCCAGACGACGGTAAACGCATATTAGTCGATCGCTTGTGGCCGCGTGGTATCAGTAAAGTGAGCGCAGAGCTAGATTTGTGGCCGAAGGCATTGACGCCATCTACAGATTTACGTCGTTGGTATCATCAAGATGAGGCAATGGCTTCTCGATGGGACGAGTTTAAACAGCGCTATTTGCAAGAAATACAGCCACATCAAGCCGAGTTGGAACAACTGCGGGCATGGGAAAAAGAGGAGCCACTAACCTTACTCACAGCGGCTAAACATACGGATAAAAATCATGCGCATATCTTAAAAGCGTTAATATTAAATACCTCATTAGAGATCTAAAATTTAAACCTTCAAGTGCTGTAGCGTTGTGAAATTTACGACCTTCACAAGGTGATTAAACCATACGAAATTTATGGTTTTTAAGTTTATGAAATACATAAAAATGTTATATTAAGTTTTTATGGATTTTTGCGTCCATCTTTTTTTGAGGTCTTTTATGTCTTTACCCAATTGTCCCCAATGTAATTCTGAATATACCTATAATGATGGTGATTTACTGATTTGTCCTGAATGCTCACACGAATGGCGTGAGGGCGAAAGCGCTGCAGATGAACAGTTAGTGATTAAAGATGCCAATGGCAATGTATTGATCGATGGTGACACGGTTACTGTGGTGAAAGACCTTAAAATTAAAGGTTCATCTTCAGTGGTGAAAGTGGGCACAAAAGTTAAAAATATCCGTCTTTTAGCTGATGCAACAGATGGTCATGACATTGACTGTAAAATTGATGGTATAGGAGCAATGAAACTCAAATCTGAATACGTGAAAAAAGTTTAAGTTTCGTTATTGTTCGCTTTAAAGCAATCTTCAATCATCCTAAGCGAAGGCCACACTTGGCTTGGGATGTCTACTTAAACATGAAATAGATAACTAATCCGCTATAGATTTTATTTTTCAGCCTGCATAATAGACGCATTACGGGTTTGAAAAGTCTTTACTATGCCGCATATTCATTTGGAATATTCCAATAATCTTGAGCTTGAGGCTCGTCCTTTACTTAAAGCGCTAAACACTGCCTTATTTGAATCGGGTCATGTTAGTGCCATCAATGATATTAAAAGCCGCGCTGTCGCTCAGGAAGAGTTTGTTGTGGGCTTGGATGAACACGCTCAACATGCGTATATGCATGCCAAAGTTTCATTATTGACGGGTAGAACGGTTGAAGTTCAAAAGCAAATTTCATTGTTACTATTGGACGTGTTGAAACAACATGTCACAGCTTCAGCAATAGAAGTGCAACTTTGTGTGGAAATATTAGAAATGAATAAAGCGACGTATTCAAAGCAGATCCTCAGTCCTTAAGGTCTTTATTCAATGCGTTGAGTAAAGCATATCTATTCACAAATACAGCATAATGAAATCCGACTTCGGTCGGTTTTTTTGATTGGAATTATTTATTAAAAATCATTTTTCTGATGATTAAATTACAACCTTTTACCCTGATCAAAAAAGACATTGAAAAATGTGACTGGGTTCATTTATATTTTGTAGATCAGGTTTAATTTCCAATAATAAATCCTGATCGAATAATAGATAAAAAAATGAAAATGATGGGGTAACATATGTCGGAATGGTACCAGATCACTCATTCTAATGATCAGCAGTTTCGTTTTCTATTAAAAGCATGGAACGGTGAAATCATTTTAACGAGTGAATTATATAAAGTGTAAGCATCATCACAAAACGGGATTGAGTCTGTACAAAACAACAGCGCAGATGATAGTCGCTTTGAACGACTGAATGTTAACAATGGTAAACCATATTTCAATCTGAAAGCGGCAAACCATCATATTATTGGGATCAGCCAATTTTATGCCAGTGAGCAATCGCGCGATAAAGGCATTTAGTCAGTTAAAACCCATGGTGCGAATACCCAAATTAGAGAATTAACAGCTTAAATTTGAAACAACCTGATTAAGACAGCCAAAGCGAGATGAACAAACCTGAAGGCTCGTCAAAATCACAAGATCAAAAGCTATATGGTTCTCAGATAAGCGCTGTTATGTTGGATGCTATTCAATCTAGAGCAGGCTTATTTAACGGTACAAGGAAGTACTACAACTTCACTGGCTAGAGTGGTGAACGATGAATAAGCAGAATCATATTTTGTATTATGGGCTCATTGCGATCTTGATCATCGTCTTGGGTTGGATGATTGCGTCTCCGTATTGGGTGCTGTACCAAATACGTCAAGCCTATGAGCACAATCAACCTGAAAAAATTGCTCAATATATCGATTTTGCGGCAGTCAAATCGAGTCTAAAACCACAAGTTAAAGACCTCATTCAACAGAAAACTGGGCTACAGCATTTACCCGAATTCGCTCAGTCGTGGGGTGGGCAGCTCAGCACAGTCCTCAGTGCAACGCTGGTCGACAGTCTGGTCAATCCAAACAGTATCATGCTGCTTTTACAAGGCAAAGCATTAAAAGAGTCGATCCAATTACCAGAAATAACCCAACTAACCAATCCGAGCATGATTAGCTCAGAGATTGAACTATTCACTCATGCTGAAAATAAGGTCGCAGAACAACCTCATACATCAACATCATCCAAAAAGGATGCAACTCCAACTACTGTCGCTTTAAAACAAAGCCAGTCCCTTGAACCCAAAGCAAGCTATAGTGCTTGGAATCGATTTGATCTGTATGTGCCGCTCCAAGGCCTTAGCGAAGCAACATATACCGTATTTAGTATGCAACGCCGAGGTTGGAGCTGGAAGATCGTTGAAATTCAACTTCCAAACGCCTCACAGAATAATGCTTCATAAAAAATAAAAGAAATAGGTGCCAGAGATGCAAGATAAAATCAAAATAGTCGGTGACCAACAGGCCGCTGACGAAATTCTGCAATTTTTAGCCAATTGGGATGAGGTTATCTGCCAATTGAAAATTGAGAATATTGCTGAATCCTGCGCAGCAGATGTGAACTTTTTTGATGCCAGTTGTGAAATGCGCGGCTTAATGGCATATCAAAAAATGTGGGAATTTTATAGAGAGTATTTTCGTGAAGGTTTAAAGGTGTTTAGGCGGGAACTGGTCATCCATGCAGAACCTGATATTGCCTTTCTGCACTGTTATTCCAAAATTGATGATAAGAGTGGGATACCAACGCCAGGGATCTCGTGGTGTCGTAACACCATTGGGATGAAAAAAACGCAGTCTCTATGGAAGATCGTTCATCAACATATTTCTGTTCCAGTGGATATTGTGACTCATCAAAGTAAAGTAATTATCTTTTAATTCATCTCAAAACACAGTATGAAAACAGAGCCATGTCGCTCTGTTTTTTTTCTTTGCAAATCATTACATGAAATGCGTATGCAGTTCTAAAACTTCAGCCTAAATTAAAAAATAATGACCATCGTTCAGGATAAGAAAATGGATCATAAAAATAATAAATTAGCGCAAGATTTTGAATCATCACCATCAGGTCAAAAGCAAGGCTTACAAGACCTGAACGCCTCGAAGCAAATGCCCCCTGCAGATTTACATAAAGTGATTCGAATCACGGCAGGATTCATCATCGGCAGTTTGCTGATTGCGGCCTTATATCTTGGTAAAGATATTTTTATTCCATTGGCACTCGCAATCTTATTGGCTTTTTTAGTTGACCCTTTGGTGATGAAACTCCGAGGTTGGGGACTACCACAGATGCCATCGATATTTATTGTGGTCGGTTTGGCTTTGGCGATTTTGTCCGGCGCGGCCTCTTATTTGGGTTATCAACTGGGGCAATTAAGCCAAGAGTTACCGCAATATCACGGTACGATTCAAAAGAAAATGGATTCTATTCGTCAATTTGCACGCGGCCCGAGTGTTTGGGATGGCGCAAAAACCACCATAGATACTGTTGAAAACTCGATAGATGATGTGGTGCCTGAAGAGAAAAATCCTAAAGTGCAGCAAGTGGAAGTGGTGGGACAACAACAAACCACGGCTGAAGCGGTCATGGCTTGGAGTGAGCGGGTGCTCAATCCCTTGGCAACCGCAGGTATTGTATTTTTATTTGTGATTCTGATTTTGGTCAATCGGAAAGATTTGCATGACCGTTTCCTTAAGCTGCTGGGCGGCAATTTAAATATCGGAACAGACGCACTAGATGAAGCCGTCAATCGTATCGGTAAATATTTACGTATGCAGCTGATGGTCAATGTGACCTACGGTATTCCGATGGCCTTGGGACTTTGGTTTATTGGGGTGCCGGCAGCAATTATGTGGGGAATGGTGGCGATTGTGATGCGCTTTGTTCCCTATGTCGGCCCAATGATTTCTGCGATTTTCCCCATTGCATTGGCTTTTGCGGTAGATCCCACATGGAATATGGTGCTATGGACAGTGGGTTTAATTTTGCTCTTGGAGTTGGTCAGTAATAATATTATTGAGCCTTGGTTATATGGGGAAAGTACCGGACTTTCAACCTTAGCCATTATTATTGCTGCCATGTTTTGGACGGCTGTGTGGGGGCCGATTGGTTTGATTTTATCGACGCCTTTAACCGCGTGTTTATTGGTGCTTTCGAGCTATGTACCATCCTTAGGTTTTATTAAAACCCTGATCGGTAGTACGCCTGCATTGGCACCGCATGAGCGCTTCTATCAGAGATTAGTCGCTGATGATGTGCAAGATGCCGTGGATGTCGCACAAAATTTTATTGCTGAAAAGTTACCGAAGGATGCGACGGATGAAATCAAGGCACGGCGGGTTAATGCGTTTTATGCCAAAGTCGCGATTCCAGCCATATGGATTTTTTCGAGAGGCCACAACACCGAGGCCAGTGCTGAACATCGACTACGTTTACATCAGGGATTAAAACTGTTTAATCATAGTTTTCAACGGGCATATCCAGTGGCACAGCAGGATCAGAAAACTGAGGTTTTGTGTATCGGCGCACGTTGGGAAATTGATGTTCAAGTATCGGCTATGTTGGCGCATGGGCTAAGTTTAAGCGGTATTCCGGCACAGGCATTTAGCGACGTACTGATACAAAATCAGCATCAAAGTATAGATGATATCCAAGAGGATATTCAGATCGTATGTATTTCGATTTTTCATACAGCACCAGAAGCTCAAATTCGTCTATTAAGCCATTTTTTTAAGGCACAGTTTCCAGATAAAAAACTGATTTTGCACTGTGGAGCTGTGATGAAGTAAAGCAATTAGATGCGATCAAAGAAAATTTCACCGTCGATGCTGTAGTCAATAATATGAATGATTTGATATTAACCATTGAAGCTTTTCAATTGACGCATGGTGAGTCTTGGTTGGATGAGCCTGATCCTAGTGTTGAAGCGCAGCGCTTAAAAGCATTAGAAGAACTGAATGTTTTGGATGATCGGAATTTACCGATTTATGAACAATATATTGAAGAAGCCCGACAAGCCTTCGATGTGAAATATGCACAAATTTCTTGGGTCAAGCAAGACTGGGTCTATACCCCAGGTAGCCCTTTGGCTGAGGCTACCGAGCAACCGATGCAGGTGCGCCAGTCGAAGCAAGACTCAATCTGCAGCCATTTGGTGTATCAAAATGAACGCTTGATTATTGAAGACTTACAACGTGACCCACGCTTTGCGCATTTACCTGAATTGATGCATAACCGCATTCGCTTTTATGCAGGCGTTGCACTTAGAGACCGTAATGGGGTGGCCCTGGGAAGTTTCTGTGTTTTAGATCGGCAGCCGAATCAAATGACCGATGATGATATGAGTCTTTTAAAAGGCCTAGCGGCAGATTTGATGAATACGCTCAGTGATGAAAATGCGAAACGAAAAAAATGTGAAGAGATACAGCAACTGAATGATTCATCTCTATAAATTTAAATCATGTAGCAGATCCATTTAAACTGGAGTTTCAGTGAAAAGCATTCTAAGATGGCTCTAATATAATTATTCGAGCCAAAGACATGAACAAAAATAATGTCATCTGGCAACTTTTATTGGGCTACGTTGCTGCATTGGGTTGTAGTGTGAGTTTTGCTCAAATTCAAGGAAATTATTTTTCACATAAGGATTGGGAAATCGCTTGTGATAATACGGGGACTTGTCGCGTTGCAGGTTATCAGGCGGAGGGCAATCAGCCCGCTATTTCTGTATTATTACAACGTGCTGCGGGCGCTCAAGCGCAAGTCAGCGCACGAGTGAAACTCGATCCTGAAACGTTAAGTGCGGCAAATAAACCACTTCAACTTTACACTTTAGGTAAAAATCAGGGAACTGTGCAGCTTGATGCCAAAACTGCGGAAGGTCAGTTAAGTGCAGCTCAAACTCAAAAACTGATTCAAGCTTTGCAAGCCAATCAACCGATTGTGTGGAAAGGCAACAACAAAACATGGTTATTGTCCGTGCAGGGTGCTAGTGCCGTATTACTCCGTATGGATGATTTTCAAAAGCGCATAGGGACAAATTCTGCATTATTACGTAAAGCCAATAGCAGTTCGGCCAATGTACTCAAACCGAAAAGTATTCCAAAAGTGAATATTCAAAATTACAGTAAGGGCTTACAAACGCGGTATGCCGTCAATGCGCCCACAGCCAAACAATTATTTGGATTGATAAAGAAAAAAACGACAGTAGAAGATTGTCCTCAACTCTTTGATGCAAATTTCTTAGAGGATGATCGAGTCGTGGTGTTTCCAATCAATGGAAAAAATGCCTTGGTCGAAGTGCCATGTTGGCGTGGGGCATATAACAGTGGTAATGGTTATTGGCTGATGGATCGTAACTTAAAGCAAATCAAACAATCCGTGACCTTTTCTGGAAGTGGGTTTAGTGAAGGACAAATTTTCTCCAACCAACGTGGACGAGGCATTGGCGATTGTCAAAGTAAAGGGGAATGGTCGTGGAACGGTCAGCGCTTTATCCAAACCTATATGGCAAAAACCACACAGTGCAAAGGATTTGCTGGCGGTGCATGGGAAATTCCAACCTTAGTATATTGGGTTCAACTCGACTCTTAATTACAAAAAGCCCTGATATACAGGGCTTTTAAATCATATAAAGTAGTTTTTATCGGCTTAACATGAATAACCAACAATACTAAAAACGTTTTGGAATTTTTTGTCCGCCCACAACAGGTGATTCAGCGATTTTCAACACACCAAATAGCCATGTTTCGGCATGATGAACAGCCGCTTTGAGCTCATCACCTAAGGCTAAACGCCCAGCTATAAAACTCGCCAATGAGCAGCCTGAGCCGTGATATTCCCCATCCAGTCGTGGGCAACGGGTTTCAGAAACTAATTCACCCTGAATGTACAACGAGTTTTGGATATAGTCTGGCGTATTTTCATGCCCACCTTTTACTAATACCGCTTGAGCGCCCATCGCAAAAAGTTTTGCTGTAGCTTTAGATATGTCGTCTTCACCTGTGAGTGCGCGTAATTCTACGGTATTAGGTGTAAGCACTGTGGCAAGTGGAATCAATTCCGCAAAGGCTTTGACCAACGTTGCTTGATCGCCCAAAGAACCACCACTATTGGCAACTAAAACGGGGTCGAGAACATAATGATATTCGGGATGTTCACGTAAAAACTCAGCGAGAGCCGCGATATTTTCAGTCGTTCCTAACATTCCTGATTTTACACAGCGAATAGGGAGGTCACCGACGACAGCATGTGCTTGGGCCAGCAATAACTCACGAGAGGTTGCTTCAAACGAATACACTTGTTGTGAGTTTTGAACGGTTAATGCTGTACACGCAATGGCAGCATGTGCACCACTTTGACCAATGGCTTCAATGTCCGCTTGCAGTCCTGCACCACCTGAAGGGTCAAGACCTGAAAAGCACAGTACAGTAGGGCGCACAATGATGTCCTTATTACACAAAATTTACGATAGTATAGGCAACTTTGAGCGAACACTCGATAGTATTTTTGCAGAAGTGAATGGATAAGGTAAAAGCTGTGATTAAGAATATATTGATCGATCTCGATGGAACATTAACAGATCCAAAAGTTGGCATTACCACTTCAGCACGCTATGGACTGGCGAAAATTGGACATCCCATTTCGGATGAGACAATATCGATTGGATCATTGGACCACCTTTGAAAGCCTCTTTGGCCAAAATCCTCAATGTCGATGTGCATAATGTACTTGCAGATCAGGCTTTACTAGGTTATCGCGAGCGCTTTGCCGTTACCGGTTTATTTGAAAATAAAGTCTATCCTGCCGTTGCCGAAACTCTAGCAACTTTACAACAGCAAGGCTTTCACTTGTACGTCGCTACAGCAAAGCCGACGGTCTATGCTCGCCAAATTTTAGAACATTTTGATTTGGCAAAATATTTTACTGTGATCTATGGCACTGAACTAAATGGCGAGCGCACCAACAAAGGCGATTTAATTGAATACATCTTGCAGCAAGAACAGTTAGATGCAAAAGAATGTGTGATGGTGGGAGACCGTGAGTACGATATTTTAGGCGCACGCCGTAATGCAGTGGCAAGTATTGCTGTGAGCTATGGTTATGGTAGTGCAGAAGAAATTCAAACGGCTGCACCGGCTCTGGTGATTGATCGTTTTAACGATTTGATTTCGAGTATTGAGCAATTGCAGCAGCAGAAAGTATCGTAGTTTGATTTACCCTTGCGAATGAAGCTGATTATTTAAAGATAATCAGCAAAATGAGCAAGATCAGCCCACAGAAAAACCATTTGAGCAAAGGTGACTCATCATTTTTGATGGTTTCTGCTTCGAGTGCGATACCATGTTTGTCGTAAACAAATACAAAATGTGCATTTGCGCTTAGTGCCATTTCTTGAATGGCTCGTAGCTCGAGCGCGCTGACTTCTTCACATAAGCGTTCTTTTAACTGAATAAAAATAACCGGCTGTCCAAACTCATACCACTTGAAGTGGATCTGTTGTATGAGTTGGTTGAAGCACTGTTCTGCAACCTGATAGTTTCGGACAAAACTTCCACGTTCTATAAAAGCCAGATGGCAGTTTTGTTCAGCTACAATTTGATGATCGTGCGTTAAAACTTGCATTTGATCATAATGGATCTGTACCCAAACTGCGTCAGGAAAAGACGCTAATTTTTCTTTTAACATCACTTTTAGATTTCATTATTTTTTTAATTACTAGCAGTATGTCATTAAAATTTAGAGAAAAATATAGCTGAGATATAAAAAAACACATCGATCTATCGAGTTTTTGTTTTAAACGCCTTTCGCAGTTTTGTCACTTTGAATTTTTACTTCCATGATTGAATATCTAACGCTTAAGTAGGTTTTTTTAAACCATTATCCTTTTTCTAGAAAACTGTTTCTCATCTGATTTATGTAATCGACCTTGTAACTATTTCAGGCTTTTGAAAAAATTCAAACAGAAAATAATAAAGCTGAATGCTATGTCCAAATCATTTTTATTCCCTAGTCAGTGGCTCAAACCTTTGCACCCACGTGATCCACATGAGCATCATCGTGTCGCGACCTCTTTAGAAT